>JALGZU010000172.1 GCA_025774735.1 candidate division LCP-89 bacterium
AAATCCGCCTTCCGGGGCGGATTTTCGCGTCATGTGGGTTCGAGCCGACAAGGCGAGCCGAAAAAAAAGATCCGCCCTGGCGGATCAAGCAGTTACTAAATTACGGATTTAAGTTGCCTCAGACTACCAGGCCAAAACGCCCCCCCTTATAGGAAACAACTAGTTGATCGCCGATTTCGCGGCTGATGCGGAAGCCGAGCTTGCGCAGCCGGTTGAGATCGATATCTTCCTTCGGGATGAGGGTAAGAATACCCTTGATCTTCGACTCGCTGAAGGGAATCTGGTTGTCCCTCAAAACCTGCAGTGCTTCTAATGATTGAGTCATACTGAACAGTTCCTGTTTTGCCCGCCTCACTCAATTAGACGGTGCAGAGGCGCGAAAAGTTGCTCAGCATAGGCATTTTTTTATATCGGCCTGCCGCTGCGCCGGCCCTTGACGTACTGGGCCCACTGGATGGCCATCTCTACCTGAGGCGGTTTCCCGCTCACCGACAGGATCACGGCCCCTTGGGTCTCCCCCCAGCCACCGGATGCAACCATGATCGCTTTGACGCCGGCCAGCAGTTTGAGAGCCTGCAGCTCCGTAACGATCAAGGCGCCGACCACCGGCATCAAACCGGCTTTCTCGCCCGTCGATGCCCCGATACGGTCCTGACCCATGTAACGAGTCGCTTCCGGAACGGACGGGATGAGCTTCTCCAGACCGACGGGCATGAGCAGCGAAGCTCCCCTCGCTTTGACGATGCCCAGTGAACGTCCAATGGTTCCCCCTTCGCGTGAACACATCAACACCCCCACCACACCGTCCGGATCGACTGCGTTGCCGCCCTTGATCATCACGTCTTCTCGGCTGAACTCAGACAGCACGTCGGACGGATCGGCTTCAAGGCGTTTGCCTTTACGGAGGACTACGGCGGGCAGTCTCTCGTCTTTGGGGGTGACGTCGAGTTCACCGTTGCGTATTATCCCGGCAGAGAACTTCACTGGGTCGATCTCTTCGCCCATTAGCCGGGAAGCTACATAGGCATTGGTAGTTCCATGCCCGACGATGATCGTTCCAAATTCCAGGGCGCGCCGCACGGACGGGTGCACCGCCACGGCTTCGGCGATCAGCATTTTCGATTGAACCGGGGTTAGCGTCAATAACCCCAGCGTTTTGGGATCGGTTTCCATGTGCTTGACCTTGTGAATTCAACGACTCACTTCAGTTTTTCAGCTTCCTGGCATCCCCCTTTAACGTCGGCAGGACGATGCGGCATCTATGTTACTCAATGAACGCACGGGAGGATCCCCCTGCATCAGAGATGAAACTCAACCAGACTATATCCCTCAAGGGAGCGATCACTGTAGCAGCCTTAGCAGTTCCTGCACATCGGTTGTGGGCAGCTTGCAATTGTAGTTCCGGCAGACATAGGCTGTTGCCTTGCCGCCCAGGCTCAACTGGTTCTCGGTGTAGGGAGCCAGTAGAATTATCATCGCGCCCTCCGCTTCGGCGGGGCGGTGGACCACGACCGTGTTGGGTAGATACCGTCTCTGCACAGCTCTGAACATAGCCCGGGTATCTTCACTGTAGAAATCGCCCACGATGACAATTTCCTGCGATTCTCCCATGCCGAAATCGAGGGCAGACATCAGGTGAGAGTGTGCCGAGGGCATCCGCTCCACCTTAGGTTTGAAGGCATTTATCGTGGCGTGGGCTCTGTTTTCCAGGTCTGTATCGGCGGTGATGCGCGCCAGTCTGAGTAGATTATGCGCCGCGGCGGAATTGCCTGAAGGCACGGCTCCGTCGTAGATCTCCTTGGTCCGGACCAGCAGAGCTTCCGCATCATCGCCGGTGAAGAAGAAGCCACCCTTCTGGTCGTCCCAGAAGTGTTCGACCTGATCGTGCGATAGATCCAGCGCAGCCTGTAACCAGGTGACGTCGAAGGTCGCTTCGTACAGTTCGATGAGTCCCCAGATCAGAAAGGCGTAATCATCCAGATTCGCATCGATGGCGGCATCTCCCTGCCGGTAGCGATGCAGCAGCCGTCCATCTTCCCGTCTCAGGTGACCGAGGAGGAAGTTGGCCGCCCGAGCCGCGCTCTCGGTATAGGCTGGTTCATCGAATGCCTTGCCCGCACCCGCCAGCGCCGCGATCATCAGACCGTTCCAGTCCGTCAGGATTTTGTCATCTTTATGCGGATGAACCCGCTTCTCCCGCTCTTCGAATAGTTGTGTCCGGCACCGATCGATGAGATCCTCGAGATCGTCCACCGCCATTCCCAGTTCCCGGGCGAGTTCGGATTTCGGTTTGGGGTGGTGCAGAATGTTATCAGTACCTGTTTTACCGCCCGCTTCGTGGGTGAAATTGCCATCTCCGGAGACGCTATAACCATGAATGAATTTATCGGCGTCACTCCGGTTCAAGATTCGCCGGATCTCTTCCTCTGTCCAGAGGTAGAACTTCCCCTCTTCGCCTTCGCTGTCAGCATCTTCAGCGGAATAGAAGCCCCCCTCAGGCGAAGTCAGATCCCGCATGATGTAGGTGAATATTTCCCGTGCTGTGTCTTCGTAGTCATCCCGTCCCGTCGCCAGGAAAGCCTCGGTGTAGGCCATTGCCAGGAGCGCCTGGTCGTAGAGCATCTTTTCGAAATGGGGTAGTAGCCATTCCGCATCGGTCGAATAGCGGTGAAAACCGAATCCCACCTGGTCGTAAATTCCTCCGAGGCGCATCTTATCGAGGGTTTTGGTCACCATTTGCAGGGCCCGGTCATTGTCGCTTCCCTTCCAGATTCGCAGCAGGAAGAGGAGGTTGTGGGGCGTTGGAAATTTAGGCGCAGTTCCGAATCCGCCGTGAATTTCATCGAAGTTGCGGTTGAGCTGTTGGAAGGCCTGATCCAGGATGGCGACAGACAGGCTATCGGTTTGAGAAGCTGAGGGAGGGTTGGTCGAATTCCGGAGCGCCTCGGTGATCTGTTCCGCAGAGGCCACAGCATCCTGTCGTTTGCTTTCCCATAACTCTGCGATTTTCGGCACGAGGTCGATCATGCCGATGCGCCCGAAGCTGTTCTCGCGGGGGAAGTAAGTGCCCGCGAAGAACGGCTTTTTGTCCGGCGTCATGATGATGGTCAACGGCCAGCCTCCACTGCCCGTCAGCATCTGGCAGACGGCCATGTAAATATTGTCGATCTCGGGCCTCTCTTCCCTGTCCACCTTGATGTTGACGAAAGTTTCATTCATCAACGCGGCTACAACGGGATCCTCGAACGATTCATGCGCCATGACGTGACACCAGTGACAGGTAGAATAGCCGATGGAGAGAAAGATCGGCTTGTCCTCATCCCGAGCTATGGCGAAGGCCTCATCTCCCCAGGGATACCAGTCCACAGGGTTGTCGGCGTGCTGGATGAGATAGGGGCTCTGCTCACCGGCGAGGTGATTTTTTACCCCGGAAGGATGCGGGTGTTTCTTTGCCATGATGGTTTGTGCGGGTGTCTTTTCTTCTATTTCCTGGTCGCCTAGAGGGATGCCTGTGGTCAACATTCCCAGGAGAGTCACACTCCCGAGAACCAGGACGATTTTTACTGTTAACGCCATATATTGGTGCAACGCGTCCTCTGTGCTGTTGTGTGTACAGGAGGTACGGAAAATCAACAGGAATGATGGGATTTCACTTGGGTTGGATCAGAAGAATGCGGTTGAACTGGGTAGATCCGGCAGGCCGCCAGGAATCTCATGAACATGGCGCTCGACGGGAACTGCGGGGTGGTTGCGAGCAAAAGTACACTAGAAGATTGTGTTCATGTCGAAGAAGAAAAAATCCGGCATGCAGAACTGGCATCCCTGAAAGCGGGGAATGTGTTCGGATTCGCACATCCTTTTGACTGTTTCCAGCGTGTAAATCTTCTTGCGCTCATCTTCGGGAATTGCCTCGATGTGACATTCGTAGCGTGGACAGGACATGTCGTGAATTGTATTGCTTCTGAGATCGGTGAGATACATACAGTCTCCTGGTTGGATACGGGTCTTCATAATATAACTTCTGCCCGGACGAAGATCAAACCCTTAATCCGACATTATCATTTGGATGAAGCCGCATGCGCGGGATCACAAACGATGGGAGGAAAAATTGTTTTCTTTATATCTCAAATACAAGTCAAGCCACAATCCAAACCATAAAAGAAGGGTTACGCTATCGGCATGAGGATAACATTTTGGGGCGTTCGGGGATCTTTTGCCCATCCGCTGTCTACAGAAGAACTGCTGCAGCGTCAGAAAGATCTCCTGCGCGAGGTCCGCCTCTGGGGCCTCCCCTCCGAAGAGGATGAGGACCGCTTCCTGAACGGTCTGCCATCGGCTCTGCGCAGTACGGTAGGTGGCAACACGTCCTGCGTGGAACTCACCACCGGCGGGCAGGTTCTGATCTTCGATGCGGGCAGTGGCTTGTGCAACCTGGGCCAGCAGCTGATGCAGGGGCGCTGCGGTCGCGGCGAGGGGCACTTAAAGCTCTTCATCTCTCATACCCATTGGGACCACATCCAGGGACTGCCGTACTTCGCTCCAATGTACGTCCAAGGAAACCGCATCGAGATCTACTCCGGGTTCGACGATATGGAGCGGAGGCTCGAGTGTCAGCAGAATCCTGAGTTCTTCCCGGTGTCCCTTTCGGGTGTCAGAGCCGATATCACCTTCCACCGGCTCGCACCGGACGTGCCGGTCCAGTTGACCGGTCCGGGAGGCAACGGCTTTCAAGCCAGCGTCATCGCCCACGAATTACAGCATCCCGGAGGCTCTTACGGGTTCCGGGTTGAGAACGGCGATGGAATTTTCGTCTACGCCTCGGATTCAGATTTCACCAGCATCGAAGAGGAGGAGACCCGGGGGCATATTGAGTTCTTCAGGGATGCGGACGCTCTGGTCTTCGATTCGCACTTCTCCTTCCGGGAGTCCATCCACCTCTGCGACTGGGGACACGCTTCAGCTGTGCTCGGAACAAAACTGGCCGGTCTGGCAGAAGTCAAGGAGCTGATTCTGTTTCATCACTCACCTGAATACTCGGATAAGATGCTGTACGAATTACTGGAGCGAGCCCGGATTCACAGAGGTGAAAATTTCCCCAAAAAAATCTCACTCGCGCGCGAGGGGGTGGTGCTGGAGACCTCCCGCCCGGATGAGACTTGCTCCTGATGACCGGTTCGGCCCCGCCAACTCTACCCGTTCTGACCTCTCGAAATCACACCAACTTATTTTCCCGGTACTATTTGATTATTATGTGCTTGTATTCTATTATTGACACACTTTCAATGGATAACTCCCGGATTGATGGTCCCCTGAATTGAAACGGAGTGGCAACTTTTGCCGTAGTTTTGTCAATAAAAAAATATTTTCAAAATTTTAAATTAAGACTTGACTTTTAAAAATATATGTGTTACTTTGTAGCTGTATTGATAGGGGGGATGGTGAAATGTCTCCAAAGGGGGGGTGTGTCTTATGAATACAAGATGTGATAAAATACACGAGGGAAGGCTTATGCTGAATGTTCTAAAGATTTTTGCTGTATGTGTGTTCGCTCTCGGCCTCGTTGCAGGATTCTATTTGATTCCCTCAGACCAGGTAAATAGCGAACCCGGTGACTCTCCGCTTTTTGCCGCATCGCTGGACAACACCACGGATCGCATCTCGGGAAAAGGCGAGGCGAATCAACAGGTTGCAGGCGGCGGATTGACACCCTTGGTTACCTGCGAAGTGACCTGTGGTCCGACCTGTGATCAGACCACCTGTGGTCTCACCTGCGCACAGACCTGCGAATTTACCTGTACCAACACGTGTAACCAGGCGACCTGTGACGCCACCTGTGTGGCCACCTGCGTCGAGACCTGTGCCAACACCTGTCTACAGCCCACCTGCGAGACCACCTGCGTCGTCACCTGTGATTACACCTGCGAAGAGCCCATCACATTGGCCTCATTCGGAGCCGATGTCGTGGGCAGTGAGATCGTGGTGAACTGGACGACGGGTAGTGAGGTGGACAACTACCGCTTCATCGTCTGGAGATCGACCAATCCGGACAACGGTTTCGTCGTTATTGAGAATGTGCTCAGCGCCGGTAACGGTATTTCCACAACCTCCTACACCTGCGTTGATGCCAATGTTCAGGCCGGGATCACCTACTACTACAAGCTCTCGGATGTGAGCATCTACGGCTATGAGACCCTGCACCCGACGGTGGTATCCGCGACGGTGGCGTTGACAGACAACTTCCAGCTGGCTGGCAACTTCCCCAATCCGTTCAATCCGACGACGACCATTCGCTTCAGTCTCCCGGTCGCAGCGCAGACTGAATTAGCGGTCTTCGATATGAACGGTCGCAAGGTGAG
>JALGZU010000173.1 GCA_025774735.1 candidate division LCP-89 bacterium
TTAGCCAGCGGCCGCGATAATATACCTTAAACGTATATCTTCCCGAATTGGTCACATACAAACCATAATGACCACCAGTGTCAGTCCTTGTACTATCAACTTCCTTCCCTCCTTCAAAGAGAACTATTTCTATTCCATCCGCAGGTACCTGCGTAGCACCCTGCTGTAACATGATTGTTCCAAAAAGTCCCTGTGCCAAAGAAACAGTGGGAACTACCAACAGCAGCACCAGCAGCGCCTTCATCGTTCTCATTTTATCCTCCATGCAGTTTTGACTTGGATCAGTCGGTAAAGTTGAAGGGGTATCCAGGGGACGGTGTCAGGTTATTCTTTTGCGGGCAGATCAATGCCCAGGGCTTTGAGGTAAGCGCGGTAGAAGCTCATGAAGTGGGGCGGGCAGCCTTCCAGCCAATGGGCACTCCGTTCCCCTTCGAAATATTGTACGAATTGTTCCTTACAACAGTTCCCGTAGCACCACATTTCGCCGGGTTCGGCCTTCAGCTTCAGCTCCTCTGCCTCGTGGTGGAAGCCCAGTAAGATGGTCTGGGGATCTTCCTTCAGGTGGCCGGCGAGGTGCAGGCGGTCCAGGGCGTGACGCAGTGAAGAGAGACATCCCACGCAGGCGCCGCGCACCATGACGTCGATGCCCGGATAGGCGTCCTGCGACGAGAGCACCGGTCGGATGAAATGACGGCGCAGCTGTTCGGGCGAGGTTCCTAGAATGCGCATGTCCGCCAGTCTCATACAGCCGAAACCGTCGCTGGCGGCCATCCGGATCATGGTGATCTCATCGGGATCGACGCCCATCAGGTAAGAGCCGACGGCATCGGCGGCGACAATATCCCGGGATGCTACCAGCACGTTGTAATCTTTCACCGGAGTGCCGCAGATGGGAGCCTGCCCCTCGAGTGCCCAGAGGCCGTCGATAATGGTCAAATCCGGGGTGACGAGGTACAGGTAATCGACCAGAAAACGGTGCAGATCTTCACGGTGGTGTCTCATGCGCATATGCTCAGGGACCAGGCCGAAGAGGTTCTTGATGCCGAGAGAGACACCCGTATGCATGTGGAGTTTCAACTTCGGCAGGTTGATGAGTACATCAAACTCCCGGAGGACTTTGGGCACCGGGACCGACTGGCACAGTTCCCCATCCGGATTCTCTTCCCAGATCTCCTCGGACTCATCGAAATAGACGAATTCAGCGCCGATAGGATCTGTGTATTTGTGGAGATTCAGGAGTTTCTCAGCGCCCCGGCAGGAGAGTCCGATGCCCGGTTTGTCGCCGAAAGCGATTCGGCTCGCTCCGGCATCGCGACAGAGTCTCAATAACGCGACGATGACGCGCACATCGGTGGTAGTGGCGGAAGGGAAGTCGGGATTGGGTCTGACCAGGTTGGGTTTTATCAGGACGGATTTACCCTTCACCATCTCCGAGAAACCGAGATCGTTCACGGCTTCCCGGATCATCTCCTGGACAATTTTCAGGGAAGCATCATCGAATTCACCCGGATCACCTGGGACCGATTTTCTGTGAGTTACGCTAACCTGGGGCAATTCTTTGACCACGATTGAATCGATAGATAGTTGGGGGATGAATCCTTACCTTAGTAAACGATGAACATGGAGACGATGATCCAGAGAGCCACTGCGACCAGAATGGGGCGGTCGTTCAGCAGAATCATCTCAGGGCGGCCACCCAGGTTCTTCTGATAAACCAGGTACAGGTAGCGGAAGATGCCATAAACGACGAAAGGCACTGTCCAGATCAGCTGATGTGTTTGAAATTTTTCCACCGTGCCCGGATCGACAGTGTAGAGGACGTAACTGATGATAGTGCAAGCGGTCACCGCAGCGATCATCTGGTCAAGGAAACGTTCCCCGTACTCCTCCAGAATGGCCCGGTGATTGGCGGCTTCCGTGCCCATCTCCACGATCTCAATGCGGCGTTTGGCCAGGATCAGGAACAGGGATAGAAAAATGGTGCAAGCGAGCAGCCAGCGGGAAATGACCACGTCCAGCACGACGGCACCGGAAACAGCCCTGATGATGAATCCGGACGAGATGACGATAATATCCACGATAACCATGTGTTTCAACTTGAAGGAATAGACGACCATCATGATCCAGTAGAGCACCAGCAGCATACCGTAATCGCGGTGCAACCAGAACGCCAGTGATATCGAGATAGCGGCCAGGATCAAGCTGATCACGGTGACCGAAGAAACCGAAATCCTGCCCGCGGGCAGCGGACGTAGTTTCTTCACGGGATGAAGGCGGTCTCTCTCGATATCCTTGATGTCGTTGATCATGTAAACACTTGAGGCGGCCAGACAGAAGGCGACGAACGCCAACACGCTGGTTTTCAGAAAATCGAGATGGAAGAAATTCTGTGAAAACACCAGGCCTGCAAATATAATCAGGTTCTTGGACCACTGCTTGGGCCTCATGGCGGCGATCACGGCACTCAGCATTCCTGTACTCCTCGCTTGCTATCTAACAAATATACGATGAATTGGGGCTAAAATGCAAGAGATTGTTCGATGTATCGGCGGGTAAACCTGCACTCTCGGCGATTGGAATTACAGCTTTAACACGGTTTCTGAACTGAAAAACCAAAAAAAGCCGCAGCGGTGACGGCTGCGGCTTGCTGAATTCATTCGGAATTTCTCAGTGATGTTTTAGCGGACCAGCACCATCTTGATTATCCCGGCGTAATCGGCGGCAGATAGCCTGGCGATGTAGATCCCGGATGCCAACCCGGTTGCGTCGAATGTCAGGTGGTGACGTCCCGCTTCGATGCGGTCGTGAATCAGCTCGGCGACGACGCGCCCGGCGAGATCGTACACTTCCAGGGTCACATCGGCGGGCACCGGCAAATTAAATTCGATAGTTGTGGAGGGATTGAACGGATTGGGGTAATTGCCGTGGAGGAGAAACCGGGACGGGAGTTCGGCAAGCTCATCACCTTCAACTCCCAGAACCGATTCGATCTGTACCGTCCACTCCGTGCTATCCATCCCGCCGTAAGCATCCTCGACGATGACTTTGACGAGCGACTCTCCCGGTTGCGTCCAGGCATAGCGGAAGGTAGAATCGAATCCGGTATAAACTTCCTCTGAATCGACCCACCAGTGGTAGATCAATCTGTCTTCTTCATAGTCAGTGACGTTTACCCAGAAATCTTCAGTCGTATCCGGAAAGGCGACGAACGTTCCCGCCAGGGGGTGCCTCTGCACAATGGTGGGAGCGAAGTTATACTCAATGGCGGCCAGCACGTCAATGATACCCCAGCCGTAATCGTTATTCGGCGCAGCGGCGTTGTCCGCCGTATTCAGCAGGGCTTCCCGCACCATCATCGGCGTCCAGTCCGGGTGGGCTTCGAGGATCAGGGCGCAGGAGCCACCCACCAGGGGAGTCGCCAGCGAGGTACCGCTGACACCACCGTACAGATAGGAAGCACTTGGCGGCAGAGCACACCAGGTATCATCACCTCGCGCGCAGACTTCAGGCTTTATCCGCCCATCGTAGGTGGGGCCGGGTGAGCTGAAACCGACGAGTTCGCCTTCGCTGTTGACAGCCCCAACAGAGATGACGCTGTCCGCATCCGCCGGGGCGATGATGTGTCCCCATGAACTGTTGCGTTCATTGCCCGCTGCGGTAACACAGATGATTCCGTTCGCTACGGCAATGTCCACCCCGATGGTGGTCACAGCCGTATTGCCGTCCAAATCTTCGAAGGTATACCAGTCGAAATATCCCAGGGACGTGGAGACAACTTGCGCTCCCAGGCTGTCCGCCCATTCCAGACCGGCGACATACCAGTCTTCCTCAATGGGAAGCTCAAAAGCGATGTTTTCCGTCTTACCAAGGATGAAGGAAGCGCCATAGGCAGGTCCATACAGGTCGCCATCATGCGCTCCCCCCAACGCCGAAAACGTATAGGTGCCGTGGTTATGTTGATTGTAGGGATCACCAGGCTCGTTTTGAGTCTCCGGATCATCGTTGATGAAATCCCATTCGGCGATGATGGGTTGATTGACCAGCGCTTCGTGGTCGGTGTAGAAACCGGTGTCCAGCAGACAGACCAACACTCCAGCACCGGAATAGCCCGAATCGTGCACAGCGATCACGTTGATCTGATTCAACTGATCGTAGGAAGGGCCGTAGTTCAATTCATCTGTGCCATCTAGATGACGGAAGGAGGGCTGAGGCAGGTTCCAATCCGGCTGCGGCAGAGGTCGCCAAGCTTTCGCCACGGGACGGATTTCCTTGACGAATGAGTATTCTGCGATCCTGGTGAGATAATCCGGTGAAACCCGCACAGACAAAGCGTTCATGTACCTGCTTACTGTGCGGTACCGGGCACCCATTCCCAACACGGTGGTAACATAGCTTTTATTTACGGGTAGATCGTGTATATCGACAAGTGAACCGGTCTTGACTTTATAGCGGCGATACCGATTTTCAGGGAGCAGACTCTTCGCAGCTTCATTTAAAGCGGCCAGGAGAGATTCCTGATCTGCAAAGCCGCGATCATCAAAGATGATCCAGACGTCCACAGAATCAGACGCCGAAACAGTGCAACGGGGACCGACCAGACCTGGATGAATCTTACCGGCATCGGCCTGCCCGGTAACCATGATCAGTGCAGTAACCGCCAGCAGCATGATAACAGCCGTCTTGCAATGCATGCTTTCACCCTCATTCTTATTTCTCTATATATAAATATACGACAAAGCAACCCGAATTGCAAGTCATAAAAAAAAACACCGACGTATCTCACGATACGTCGGTGTTTTCGGCAGAGAGTTCTTAATCAACGTCACCAGTGCAGTATGGCAGATCAATGCAGGCAGTGCCTCTGCCGAAAAATAGAGGTTGCGGCCCGTGTCTTCTTCAGTGCAATAACCTCTGTTTACACTTAGGAGGCTCAAAATAACTGCTTAATATTAATACAAACAGTGTGCCAACTTACTCCAAGCGGAAATGCGAGGGAACTGCGCAGCACGAACAGCAAACCTTGCGAATGACGTGCAGAGTGTGCAGGGCTTTATTAAAGGGGGAGGGTGAAACGAACGCTCAGGATATTTTCCATGTCAGGGGAAACATGGAGGGTCAGGCCCTTCTGCTGGGAGGATGGCGCCGGAGGAAAGTAGAGGGCGTCGAGCAGGGAGTAAACGTACACTCCAAGAGCCAGGAGGGCGCTGGTGTTGCGGCCGTAATAGTACAGATTGTAGTCATCGTAACGCGATTGCATCAGTGCTGGATCGGTCTCGCTCAGGTAGCGGTCCCGGGCTCGTACGACATTGAACTGACAATATGCGAAAGTGCCCAGCAGAACGATTTCCGAGGCAAGAAGACTGTACCCTTTAACCTGCTGGCCGCGATAGATCTGCCCCAAGCCCGGGAAGATAAGGGATCGTTTAGCAGCGGTGACCTGCCGGTTGATTTCGGTATAATCTGGTGGTTCTTGTTGGGTTTTGCGCAGCATAAACTCTTCGTGTGCTTCATCGAAAACACGCCGAATCTTGGGAGAAATGTAAAGGGGGTCGAGGCTGGCCAGGGAATCGATCTCCAGCCACGACACAAATTGCCGCTTGGCTTTTTCCTCCTCCCCCAACGCGACATAGGTGAATCCGAGCAGGCGATGAAGCTCGGCACGTTCAACATCAGCCAAGTCTTCGGCATATTGCAAAGTGCGAAGGGCCATGACTTCAGCCTCTTTAAATCTGCCTTCAACGTAATAATTTACCACCTGATTGACAACGTCGGATGCCGGCGGTTGCGACCAGGCTGTATCGACATTAGCGCCACTGAGCAAAAGAAACAAGAATGTGCTATAAACCAACCGGAAGCTAAAATCGACGAGGTTGTTCATAGAGTACCTACTAACCTTTTGCCGGTTGCAGATCGACTTTTAATGTACAGGGAGGATCACCCCGATCGAAACGCAATTTTTCCTCCCATGGCAGAGCAGCCGGATTTCTCAGGGTTATGGTGCTGGTACCCAAGGGCACGATGATCGGTTCATTGAGGGGTGTAACATCGATGAAATTTCCATCCACGTAGACTTCCGCCCAGGGTGTGACGAGGACGATGATCCGTCCAACGGTATCCCAGAAATTGACCTTTATGTTCAATTCCCCCCCGGATTCGACATCCACGTCCCTGAAGACCGGGGTAAACTGCGGATGGCGAAAGATCAACCGGTGTGATCCCGGTTCCACCTGCACGAAATCGAAGGGGGTTTTTCCCACCAGGATATCGTCGGACACTATCCTCAGCGCCCGGCTCGATCGCTGTTTCAGTCAATACGGTTTCAGGAATTTTCCGGACAACCCCCTTCTGGATGGGCTCACTGCGGACAGAAATCTCTTCCGGCGGCACCACCCCGGATGAATCTTGCTGTTGAATAGAAGTGCCTGGTTCCGTTTGAAGAGTATCGCCGCTGGACGCGGGTTCGCGGGCTTCCTGCCTGCCTAACGAAGCGGCAGTTTTCGCAGAATCCACCTCTTCCCTCTGTTCGGAAACTGGGATTCGTTCACTTTTACCGAAGAACGTGGCTCCGTAGAGCAGGGCTACGATGACGACTACCAGCAGAGCGGCCCAGAATAGCAAGGGCTTTTTCGACCGTCTCTTTGGCCGAGTCGGCCCAGAGGTTGTTTGTGCAGAATCTGGCACATCGCTGGAGGGTGATGCCAGGACCGTCTTAACGATCCGTTTCAGATCATCCAAATTCGAGATGGCAGGGAGTTTCTCCACCTCGGCCATGATCTCTTCACAGGAGCCCCAACGCTTGGACGGCTGTTTCTCCAGCATTCGCATGATGAGACGATCCATATCCGGAGATACATCCGGACGGAGCTGTGAAGGTTTCTTCGGGTGATGAGAAAGAACCTTATTCAGGCTATCGGAAAAGTGTTCAGCGTAGAAAACTTTCTCACCGGTCAGAACCTGGTAAAATGTCACTCCCAGAGAGAAGATGTCGCTCTGCGCAGTTACGGCTCCGCCACTGATCGCTTCTGGAGACAGATAAGCCGGGGTTCCGACGATGGCTCCCGCCCGCGTTACCTGGGGTGTACCCTCGAATTGTGCCAGGCCAAAATCGGAAATTTTCACCCAGCCATCGCGGGAGATGAGAATGTTCTCCGGCTTCAGATCACGATGCACCACGCCCTGGGCATGGGCAAAACCCAGACCGCGGAGGGTCTGAAAAATAAAGGCATAGATAAAATTAAGGGGGGGTCTGGGATTCTTCCGGATAAAATCAGCCAGCGAATGACCATCCACGTATTCCATGACCAAGTAAATCCGGTCACTCTCGGCGGAATATTCATAAATTACGACGATATTCTCATGCCTGATGCGCGCACAACCCTGAGCTTCACGCTCAAACCGAAGCCTCAGATCTTCTTCTTGAAAGAGTTCAGGGCGCAACTCTTTGATCAGCACCAGGCGCTGTAGCGAATGCTGGAAGGCGCGATATACGTTTGTCGTGCTGCTGCGCGAGAGCACATCATCGATGCGATATCCTTTGAATTCAGCTTCAGGACTCATAATTCCAGCCGGAGGCAAATGCTGCAGACAACCACTAATCCTCCAATTGAGCCGTGGACTTACCCGAGTTCCATTCGCTCAACTTATAATGAAGCCAGCGCAGAGAAACCCCCAACACGTCTGCCGTTCTCGTCTTGTTCCCTTCGCACTCCTCCAGAGTTTTAAGCACGATCTCTTTCTCTTGTTCCTTCAGCGTTCTTGGAGCCAAGCTGCGGTCGCCAGCCTCGGGAATGAGCAGGTCGGTCAATGTGATGTTCCGTTCACCGGCCAGGACAACTGCACGTTCGATGGTGTTTTCCAACTCACGGACGTTCCCGGGCCAGTCGTAACGGCTCATCGCCTTCATGGCTGCAGGTTCTATCTTCCTCATCTTCCGCCCGGATTTCTCGGCGATTTTGTTGAAAAAGTGCTGAACCAGCAAGGGGATATCGGTGCGGCGTTCACGCAGAGGGGGCATCGTAATCGAGATGACGTTGAGACGGTAGTAGAGGTCTTCTCTGAAGTTGCCTTTATCGACTTCCGATTTTAATTCCTTGTTCGTCGCCGATACGATGCGAATATCGACCTGGCGGTCTTCAGTATCGCCGACTCTGCGAAAAATCCCTTCCTGGAGCACCCGCAAAAGTTTCGCCTGAATAGTGGGGCTGATATCGGCGATCTCATCCAGAAAAAAGGTTCCCCCATCGGCGACTTCAAAGAGACCGCGTTTATCCGATATAGCTCCGGTAAAGGAACCCTTCTTATGCCCGAACAATTCACTTTCAAGCAAACTTTCAGACAGGTTTCCGCAGAACTGGGCGACGAAGGGCATCTCTTTGCGGTGGCCGTTATAGTGGATGGCCCTGGCGACCAGCTCCTTGCCAGTCCCGGACTCTCCCTGGAGGAGGACGGAGATATCCGAGTTGAGGATTTTATTCACGATATCAAAGACCGCCTGCATTTTGGTGCTATTCCCGATGATCTCGGGGAAACCGTAGGTGCGCTGAAGTTCATCCTGGAGAAGTTTGTTCTCGATCTGCAGGTTCTCAATCAGGCGGGCATTTTCAATCGCCAGCGCGGCCTGGTTTGCGAAAGCCTGGAGGAATCCGAGGGTCGATTCGTTGAAGAGCTGCCGGTTGGCTGTGCTGTCCAGATAGATCACTCCGATGGGATCCCCCTTGAGGATAAGGGGAACGCAGGCGACCGAGGTGATCTTCTGCAGAATCACCGATTCCGATCCTGAGAAACGGGGATCGGTCATGGCGTTGTGCACCAACAGTGGAGTGTTATCCTGCAGCACCTGCTTCACGACGCTGCTGGACGGCCGTGCGATCAAATCCGCCAGACCCTCGCTCATGTTCAAGGCGACTTCGACGTTCAATTCCCCATCTTTCTCTTCGCGGAGCACGAGAAAACCTCGTTCCGCTTTGATCGCCTCGGCAGCGATATCCATCACTTTCTCGAGCAGAGGGCTTTTCTGCAGGATGGAGTTAACAGCCTGTCCAATTTCAAGTAAGGCTTGTTGTTGGCCCGCATCCAAGGTGGGTGAGGACTTTTCCATAGTTACGAGTGACTAAATTTTTAAGTTATGGTTTATAATTGATAACTGAAATAGGCCTTGGCGGAGCGCGCCGAGTTCTGGTATTCGTCGATCACCCGGAGTTCCCAGTAGTAGTTATCATTAGTAAATACCGCTTCCACCATTATAGACGTATCCGCCGATGAGATGCCGGACCTCTGCCAGAAGAGATCGTAAATGCTGCCGCTGACCTGATGATAGACCTGCACATCGTATGTGAAGTAGAAAATTGCATTAAATGACTCCCAGACCAGTTGGACATTCTGGGTGCTGACCACCTCATTGTCCATGGGCGAGATTGTGATGGGATAATCATCGAAAAATCGGATGATGGTCAGCGTATCTGAGGAGGCGGTGTTTCCGGAAGTATCTTCGACAATGCAGGCGAAATGTTTCCACTTGATACTGTCAACGGTGCCATACGGTAAATCCTGTTCCTCGAGGATAAGAGAATAAAAAAATGAGGACCCGACACTCGAATCGGGATTGTAACTCATGGATAATTCCGGGTAATCTTCAATATGG
>JALGZU010000174.1 GCA_025774735.1 candidate division LCP-89 bacterium
GCAGCCCAGAGCCCGGTGAGCCTGAAGACCGTTTTCTTTCAGTTGTACGGTCAATTCTTCCGAAACCGGCGCCGGGCAGAGGTAATCCGTCTGCCCCTTGGTGTACTTGGAGAGATAATCATACACGCCCCCGTGCGGACGGATTTCTATGGGCGGCAGAGCTTCGTCGCCCAGCACTGTCACGGTGAGTTCCCTGCCGGGGATATACGGTTCGATCATGATATTATAGTGCAGCGATGTTATCTGTTCGAGGGCTTCACCAAGCCCACCTTCGTCTTCCAGAATAAACAGCCCCACTGCCGATCCCAGGCAGTCCGGTTTCAGCACGGCCGGAAACCCGAAGGAATCCTGGATTTTCTGCAGAACCGCCTTCTCGTCGGCTTCACCGGGTGGAATGACGAGATCACTTCTCGTCGGCTTCACCGGGTGGAATGACGAGATCATCCGGAGTGGGCACGCCTGCCGAGCGGAACAGATGCTTGGCATTGGGCTTGTTCATGGCCAGCGCCGACGCCAACGATCCGCTCCCCACGAAGGAGATGTCCACCATCTCCAGGCAGGCCTGCAGACGGCCATCCTCGCCCATACCGCCGTGCAGCATCGGAAACACCACGTCCGGCTTCTGCCGGTCCAGCGTCTCCATCAATGCCGCCAGACGCCGGGGAGTGAATCTGGGTAACTCGTCCACTTCCGGCGGCTTTTCGCCTACGCTTTCCTTGAAGAGTCCCACCTTCTCCGGCGCGATGCGCACCGGATCGATCAGATCCACCTTGTAGACCTCGTGGCCCTTATCCGCCAGAGCCTTGGATACCGCCTCGCCGGAGGTCAGCGATACCCGCCGTTCCGCCGATTCCCCTCCCAGTAGTACAATGATTTTCATGCCATCTCGATCGTTTAATGAACTCTCAATGGGCAAATATACGACGAATGTGATGCAAATTCAACCCTTTTCAATACAAATGGTTTCTACCAGCCACTAACGATTAACAAGCAACGACTAACGGCCAACATACTTCTTGCGAAAAAAGTGGTGAATGGCTATCTTAGCGCAGGTAGATTGAGATGCCGAAAAAGTTCCCCACATTCTTCGAAGTCATCGTGGCGGTGGCAAGCCTCGGCCTGGGCCTGGCGCTCTGGAAAAACCTGGCTCTGCACTTCGCCGAAATCGAGAAGATCTTGCCGTCGCTGCAGCCGGCCGATCTGGTCCGGGGTAAGACCCTCTTCTTCACCCTTATCACCATAACTACAGTCCTGGTTCTGGCCGTTGTCATTCGGCTTCCCTGGAGGCGGCTCTTTCAGGGCCTTAACCGCCCCTGGCGTATCACCCTGTCGTGCCTTCTGTTTAGTATCTCCTTCGTCCCGCTCTTCTGGCTGCGCTTCGGCGGCACCGCCTGGTTGATCATCCTCCTGATCGGCGTCTCCTTCTTCCTGAACCTGGCCGGCATCGTGATCCTCGGGGCCTGGCTGGCAGGCAAGATCCGGCTGCCTCAGGTCAGTCTTCCCCCCGTCTGGACGACCCTGCATCCCTGGCTGCCTGCCGCCCTGCTGCTCTTCGCCTGCCTGTACTTTTCGAATTATTGCTTCGGCCTGATCCCCCACGTGGAAGATAGCATCGCCCAGCTACTGCAGGCGCGCGTCTTCGCATCCGGGCAAGCTGCGGCCGAACCGTTCACACCTAAAGAGTTCTTCTCCTTCGGCTTCATGGTCGACATCGACGGCTGGTTCGCGCAGTACCCTCCCGGCCACTCCCTTATATTGACGCTCGGGGTTCTGGCTGGTTACCCCCACCTGATCAATCCCCTGCTGGGAGTTCTGAGCGTAATCCTCTTCTATTCGCTCCTGAAGCAAAACGGCGATGCGAACACGGCCCGCTGGGGAGCCTGGGCGCTGGCCCTGTCGCCATACGTGCTCTTTATGAGCGCCGAATTCATGAACCATGCTACTGCCCTGGCAGCGTCGCTGCTGGGCTGGCTGGCGTTGAAAAAAGCCGGTGACGAGCGCAAGGCCTGGCTCCTGCTCTCCGGCCTCGCCTTTGGTTACTGCGCCGCCACCCGCCCCCTGGAGGGAGCCATCTTCGGGGCGGTCGGAGGGTTTTACCTGCTCTTCAAGCCGGGGAAACCTCTGGCGGCCTCTTTCTACAGAACAGTTCCCTACTTCCTCGGCTTCCTCCTTACAGCCTCCATTTATCTGGTTCACAACGCCCTGACCACCGGGCAACCCTTCACTCCCGGCTACCATCTCTCCTGGGGCGGCAGCGGTTTCGGCCTGGGCGAAGTTAACTGGGGTCCTTCGCACACCTTCGGGTACGGCCTGGTCAACACCTTCATGTCCATCGCCGGAATGAACGTTTACCTCTACGAAATCCCCATTCCCGCGCTGCTGGGCGTCTTCATCTGGGCGGTCTGGGGACCGAAACTGACCTCCTGGGACAAAGCGATGCTCGCCGCCATGATCCTGGTGCCGATCGGTTACCTGTTCTACTATTTTCACGATTACTGTTTCGGACCGAGATACTACTACGTCATCGTTCCCCAATTGCTCTACTTCACCATAAAGGGCGTGCGAGCCCTCCACAGCCGTCTGGCCGAATGCCTGAGTTTGCAGCCTGGAACCGTGCGCAACGGACTGATCTGGGCCGGTGCTATCGTGCTGGTTGTGCAGGTGACGGTTGCCGTCCCCTTCCGGGCTTCGGTCTACGCGGACAATTACTGGGGCACCAACGACGGCCCCATGAAGGAAGTCCGCCGTCTGAAGCTGGAAAACGCCATCGTTTTTATCGAAAACCAGCCCTGGGAGGTTCTGCAGACCAAGCTCCACAGCCTGGGTTATATCATGGGGGATGCTCACCGCCTGATGTTTTACATCACGTTGGAGGGGCTGAACGACCTGCTTTCTGAAATGGGATTTGAAGGGGATGAATCGTGGGGAGCGAATATTGACCGGGAAGAGCTGGAATGGCGCATCGTCGCCTGGCACAAGGCCTACATCGAGGCTGGCAATCAGCCCATCGATCCCTGGGCGGTGGAAGGGTTTTACACCTACTTCTCCAACGGCGTCGTCCACCAGGATCCCCGCATCCGCAATCCGGAAATCTTCCTCGTCAGAGACCTCGGAGAGCACAACCACATTCTGCTTGACCACTACCCCGGCCGTAAAGCCTACCGTTACGCCTACGACCCGGAAGTTCGCCGCTTCCGTATTCTGCCGCTGAGTAATTAATCTACGGCTAACGAACCGGCTCGTTCAGAGAAAGAATGATGCAGACGATGGTCGCTATAGCCAGTATGACCGTGATGATGATGAGCGCGGTCATGCATTGATAATGATAGAGCACTCTCGCCGTAAACGCCCACAAGAGCATCACGCCCCCCAGAATCCTGCCATAGGGTCGGCGAAGAAAGACCCACCTGGTGCGGTGAGGAAATCCCCCGATGATCAGCAGGGCTAATCCCAGTGCTCCTACGATGATAGTGCCCATTATTCTTAATGGATATTATGTGCTATCATTATTAATAGCCACTTGGAGCACCTTTCTGTGCGTATCGAACACGATCTCCGGATGTGAATCCAGAGGGAAAAACTGGACTTCCGACGCGTCGTCTCCAGCTTCGAGTTCACCGCCGGTCACCTCAACCTCGAAACCGATCAGCACCACGTCCCCCCAGTAGCCGTTCACCCGCGTCGCCACGTCTATGACCCGGAGGATGCGGCCGACCAGGCCGGTCTCCTCTTTCAGCTCCCTCAGAGCGGATTCCCGGGCCGTCTCGCCCATCTCAATGAAGCCGCCGGGCAGGCACCACTCCCCCACGCAGGGCGGTTCGCTACGTTTCGTCAGCAACAATTCCCCCCTATCATTGAAGCAGACGATAGCCGTCGCCGGGAAGGGATTCCGGTAGTGAACCTCGCCGCAGGACTGGCAGCGCTGCCTTAGCCGCCCACCAATCTCCTCATGGACCAGCTCCCCGGCGCATTCGGGGCAATACTTGAAGCGAGTCTCCGGCTTTTTAGCTTCGTTGCTCATAACGTTTTCTGCTTCTCCCGAGTCTCCACGTCGAGCCATTTTCTACCCAGAAACAACGTGATCGGCGAAAGCATGGTCGAGGCTCCCACGAGGATCCACATCAGTTCGGTATTGCGCGCTCCTTCGCCGGGGCAGAGATTGGCCAATAGAATCCCCGTGATCGGTCCTGCAGCCACCTTGGCGAAAAACATGGGCGCCTTCGAATAGGCCATGTAGGAGGCTTCCCGCCCGGGTGGGGCGATGTTGGCGGTATAATCGTAAACCCGCGGCGAATAGATCGCTTCCCCGATGGATAAAACGATCTGAAAGGAGACGATCAGGGCGATACTTTCGCCTAAACCCATAAAAAACACCGACCCGGCGCTGATGAACGAGCCGAACATGATTACGTTGAACGCCTTCATCCGCCCGGTGATGGCCGTCATCACCGGTACCAAAAAGATGATGATGAAGGGATTGATGCTGTAGAGCTTGCCCGTCCACTCTTTTAAGCCGATGCGCTCCATGTAGAGCGGGTAGAGCGAATGATTGTACTGGAAAATCATCTTCACGAGCACTAGCAGGAAAATGAACGAGATGAAAATCCAGAACCTCTTCTCCCGGGTGACCTCCTTCATGATCTGAAAAGCGGTTTTGTGCTCCCGAGGTACCTCCAGGCGCGGATCAACCGACGCGGTTTCCGCCGCGGTTTCGGTCTCCGGCTCCGGCTCCTCGTTGAACGCTTCCTTCGGTATCTTGCTGCGGATGAAAAAGACCACCAGCACCATCGACACCAGCGTAGCCAGCACTCCCACCAGGAAGATCACCTGGGTGGGTCTGACCATCAGATCCATGCCCATGACGTCGAAATGCATCACCTCCGTGAACGTCGCCCGGATCGGATCGAGAGTTAATCCCGCCGCCAACGATCCCACGTTCATGACCACGTAATACCAGGAAAAGGCGTACTTCTGAGCTCTCTTGTTGGAAAAGAGTTTCACCGCCGCCGCCAGCAGCGGTATCATGTAGGCGAATCCCACCGACAGCAGAAAGAGTCCCGGAAAGACCACCCAGCCGTTGGTGGTGAAGGTGATGGCCAACCGGCCAGCCAGCGCGATGATCAATCCCACGAAGAGCGCCTTCTTGATCCCCAGAGAGTCGGCGATGAATCCCACGAAGAGCATGAAGAAGGACATCGACGCCGAGAAGATACCGAAAATGGTGCCCGCCAGTTCGTCGGAAAGGCCCATATCCTGGGTCATGAAGATCATCAGCATTAGGACCGAGGAGAAATAGCAGAGACTTTCCAGGATTTTGATCAGGAAGGTGATCCAGATCTCACGCGGACAGGTGAACAGATTCTTCAGCCCGTGGGAGTAATCCTGTGCGATGTTTTTGATATGATTTGTTGAGCTGGTCGCAGAATTCATTGTTTCAATGGTTCCGAATAAATTATTTGTGATTAGATATATCCATCTTTAGAAGATTCTTCACTTTTTCTCATCTCTGTCTAGTAAGGTAATATTCAATCTGAGAAAATTGTAGGAAGGCTACTACGAGGGGCATAATTTTCATGGAGTAGGCTGGACGATAATCGAGGAATGATCCGTATGGTTTCACACAATCAACTCGCTTTTAAGCTGAAAGAAAAGGATCAGTCAGTGCTGCTTGGTTTTTCGTATGATTTGTTACGCAATTTCTCCTTAATGAGAGGGGCTAAACGTTCATCAACAACTGGAAAAATATATTTGGCGATTGTATAATGGCCCCCTGCGCTGAGGTGACGGTCAATCCCCCCATAAAGCTTCATACCATTTTCAGCTTTCTCCCGCATATAAGGGAGGGGATCTAATGAAGAGAGCCCCCGCTCGTTCAATACAGAAGCCATGATTGTATTAGGCTGGTCTAAATCCACAGAATCCAGGGGGATTCCGGTTAGCTTAACATAATCGTAAAACAGTTTTTCTTGCACCTGCCAGACGTTCGAGATGATAATGAAATAAAGTGGGATATTATAACGGTCGAACTCATCCTGCATCAACTGACAGACATCGGCGGTGACGCCCCATTTCTCACAGCTTCGCGTGGCTACGTCGAACCAATCTCTGGGCAGGGCTCCCCTGGTTCTGCCAATTCTGACGGAAAACGCCCGGAAAATGTTCTTGAATAAATTGAAAAGATGGGAATTCGCCTCCAAAAAATGTTTGGTAGGTTTATAGATTTTCAGGCGCACCCATCGCTTGGATCTAAATCTCAGCGGTGGTCTCTGGCGCGGACTGGACAGATCTGGATGGCTCGATGTGTCGATCCTGGAAATAATATCGTTCCCCAGATATAGGAACACTAATCCCAAATCGTACTTCTGAAGAGCCAGTGACCGTTTTGCTTCCAGGTAATATTGACAGGGATCCCGATTCGATACTCCAGCGTTCGTCGCATGCACCGTAAGCGGATATTTCTCGCGAAACAAGCGCCTCATCACTTCCGGAGCGGTCTCTTCAGTCTCAACCGAAACGGACTCCAGATAGGAATCCCCGATGGCCAGGATGGATAGGTCCGGGGTACTTTCA
>JALGZU010000175.1 GCA_025774735.1 candidate division LCP-89 bacterium
CGTCGCCGAATTCATCGTTGACGACCGGATCGAAAACACCATCGGGAAGGTCGAATTTGGCACGGTCCACCTTACGGCGCAGCTTATCCCAGATGGGCTGCATGTCCGAATAGGTTTGCTTGATGGCGACGGTAATGACGGAAACGCCGGTTTTCGATCCGCTGATGACGAAGTCCAGCTCCGGGATTTCCTGGATCACTTTTTCCAGTTTATCCGTGACCAGATTCTCCACCCGTTCGGGACTGGCGCCGGGGAAATAGGTGATCACCTGCGCCACGCGGATGGTAAAGCCCGGATCTTCGGCTCGGGGGAGAGTCTTATAGGCTGAAAACCCCGCGAAGATAATCACAATCAGGATGACCCATGTAACCCTGTTTTTCTCTATAGCCGAGCGCGTCAAGGACATGCCATCTCCCCTGTTTAAAATATCTTGACTTTTTGTCCGTCAATTAAGCGGGTGACGCCAGCGGTTACAACGAGTTCTCCTTCCGACAGCCCTTCCAAGATTTCCAGGCCGTCTGAAGTCAACTCACCGATCCGGACGTCCCGGCGTCTCACAACGCCCAGACCCTGGTCGCCCGGTTCCATGATGAAGACGTACCGCCCCTGACGGTCCTCGCCCACAGATACCGGCGGAACCAGGATGCGCTCCCGGGCGCTCCCGGTCTCGATGCGAAATGAGACCTCTGCGGCCATACCCGGCCGGATCTCCCGCGCGGCTTCCTTCAAACGAAGGGTCAGGGGAAAAGTGGTCACAAAGCCGGTCGGTGTGACACCCACTTCCGTCACCGTGGCCTCGAAAGTTTTACCGGGTAGTGCGTCGAACGTTACCGAGGCGGCAATGCCCGCCTTGATCTGTGCGATCATGACTTCAGGAATCGTGACTTTTACCTCCGGATACGCTCCCGAAGTGAGCTTCACGATCGTCCGACCGGCCGCCACGTTTTCATTGACTTCCACGCTGACATCGGCAATAGACCCCTTCACGGGCGCCGTCAGACGGGTGTATTTGACTTGAAGCTGGGCCAGCTCCAACCGCTTCTCCACGGAACGGACGGCTGCATCGGCGGATTCATACATCGCTCGGGCGGCATCCAGCTCGCTTTTAGGGATTGTACGGTTAGCGTATAGTTCCTGCACGCGCTCATACTGGGCCTTGGTGTTGCGAGCCTGGGCCAGGGCCTGTTCAAAAGCCGCCTCAGCCTCCTGCACCTGCAGTTCGTAATCCCTGGGGGCGATTTCAGCGATGAGTTGTCCCCTCCTGACGGTATCGCCAACCTTCACGAGTACGTTGTTTACGGTACCGGGCACTTTAAAGCTCAAACTGGACTCCAGGCCGGCCTGGGTGGTGCCGGAGAAGGTACGGATGCGGCTGCCTCCGGTGGTGAAAACCTGCTGATACCGCACCGGACGAATGATCTGCTCGGCCTCCTGTTTCTCCTGTGAGCATGAAATCAGCATTACCACCGATGATAGTAGGCCTATCAGTTTAGAAAAACGATGTTTACACATGGCTTACCTCAGCAAATTTATCGAACGGGCTGGTTATCAGTACCATATCTTTGGTACTAAGGGCGTGAGGGCAACGCGCCGCGTTCCTCAAGGTACTTTTCCAGCCTCTCAATCGCCTTCCTGTTCTCTTCCGCCGTCGCTAAGACGTCAAAGCTGCCTATCGCCCGCTGTATGTTCATGTAATCGATCAGAAAATCGTAAATGGCATTGGCGGCGACCCGGTCACTCACCAGAGCGGTGTTCTGGGCGTCTAACAGTTCCAGAATCGATACCGTTCCTCTACCGTAAGCATCGGAAACCACCTCCAGGCTCTTGTCGGCCGCTTCGGCACCCGACCTGGAGAGGGCGATGGCTGCGAAGGATGAACCTGCCAGATGCAGAGCCGAGCGAATGCGCTGCTCAATCCGGTCTGCCAGTGCATCCCGCTGCCTTCGCAGCACTTCGAGTTCTTCCCTGGCCTGGACGTAATCGGCACGCCTGGAACCCCCGGAATAAATCGGCAGCGTCAGGTTCACCCCGATACTCCAGTTCGTGTCATCGGCCGTTGTCGGGAAGTCCGCACCGGCGCCATCCTCCCAGAAAAGGTTCGAAACGTCTCCCTGCAGAGCCAGAGTCGGTGACCAATAGGCGCGCGATGCGGACGACTTCACCCGCTCTGCAGCGGCGATAAGCGCATCCATCTGAGCCAACTCCGGGGAGGCTTCCAAGCCCTCTTCAACCAGGAAATCCCGCACGTTGTCGAAGCTCCACGGATTGTTGATATAACTGAAGAGCCGTTCATAAGAAATTCGGAGCGCGGGATCGTCCAGACCGACCTCCTGAGTGGTGAAAGATTCTTCCGACGGCCTGTCCAGAATACGATTAAGCTCGATTTCAGCCAGGTTGCGCAGTGAATTGGCTGCGATGACCGCCTTTCGGCTGGCGGCGATTTCAGCTTCCCAGCGGTAAACCTCCGCCGGACCCGCCACTCCGACGGCTTGGCGAACCTGAGCAGCTTCCAAATTCGAACGGGTAAGCTTAACGTTATTCTGTTGAATTCTCTCGACGGTTTTGGTCTTGAGAACGATCAGGTAGGCTACAGCCGCTTCCAGAGCTACGTCCAGTCGTACTTTTTCCCGTTCGGCTTCCAGGGACAGCTGCAAATCCTTCTGGATGGTGACGTTCGCCCAGGCAGGCTCGGAAAAGATGACCTGACTCAATCCGGCGCCGGCGGTGAAGCTGCGTTCAGAATACTGCCCGAAGCTGGCTTCGGCTCTGTCATCGTCGATGACTAAACCGGTTCCCGAAACCGACAGCTGAGGCTTCAGCCTCGCCCAGGCGTTGCTAATCTCTTCGCGACCCGCGGCGACGTTATGATCTCTTGCAGCGAGATCCAAATTTACCTTAATTGCTTCTCGCACAGCCTGCGGCAGAGTCAAATGTCTGCGAACATCCTTCGGTTTTTCGCCGATGAGATCGGCCTCAGTCAGAGCCGACCAGGGGGGGTAAACGCCGATGGCACCGGCGGTTGTCATGTTTATGGACAGGCGCTGTCCGGGTGAATAGGCCACCGGAATCGAGCCGGGATCCTCTCCCAGGAGAACCCGCTGAAGGTTCAGTGCGATGCGGCGGGCGATGCGCTCATAGGGATTTTCACTTGCCAGACACATAAGGAGTCCCCGCTGGACATCCATTTTACCCACCAAGGCAAAGCTGGGCAGGCGGCGTTCAATCAGGGTTTGAATGAGCTTATTGTAATCCTCCGAATTCAAGTGGATCATGATGCCGACATAAACCGCCTCCGCATCCTGTGGCAGGGCGGCGATCACATCATCCACCGAGTCATAGACGGGGAGAACTATCACATCGATTCCGAATTCCCGCCCGACTCTCTCCACGTTTTGTCTCAGTTGCGGAATGGCCTCAGAGAGTGGACCGTTTATGAGGAGTGCCAGACGTTTAAAGGGAACAACCTCCAGAAATGCTTTCAGATCCCGCCGGAACTGCGAAGGGAACGAGAGATAGTTCAAGTTCTTTACGCCGCTCGTTCCGTTGAACATGGGCAATCCCTGCATCTCGGCGTCGAGCACGTAGGGGGCGAAAACCGGCTTTTCGAGCTTCTCTTTTCGGCAGACGTAATTCGAGGCGATGACGCCCAGAGCCAGAACGACGTCCACCTGCGGGTCGTCCAGCAGTTGATCGACCGCCGCCTGGGCTCCCCGCACCGTCCAGTCGGCGACGATCAGCTTATCGTCCGGAAAAAGTGCTTCGAATTCCCCATCCAGCAGTTCTCGGATCTCCATTCTGAAAACGCTCAAGCCCACTTCGTTCCACTCATAGGGCCCGTCCACGGCGATGCCAATGCGAACAGTGGGAAGTTCAGCCCGGACCGGACCAGCAGCAATCCAGAAAGACAGGACGAGCAACAACCTCAACATTGCATTTATGAGCAAGCTGCATCTCATGCGGATGTCCTCCACATAATTTTTACGTCTATTCAGGGTGGTTCATCTATCTGTTTTTGAATAGCCGGATTCACCAGGTTGCGGATCAGAGTAAGGGCTATCAAAAGCGGCGGGTTAAAGCTGCAAGAGCGCGCACTTTTCAAGAAAAAAAGCAGTGGGGTGTTTGAAATTATTTTCGGATTATGTATATTATGGTTTTCGAATGAAAAAGTCAAGTACGATTCTACGTAATAGCTGTTTTACACCTGAACAATTGCTCCATTCGTGGTGTACCAGAAGTAGCGCGTGTTAAGGCATCGAAGATATGTGGACTATTGCCATAACCATTTCCACCGAGAACGACAGAGTGCACATCCAAAACTACGAGGTAAAGCTATACCGATGATTGCCAATCAGACCGGCCGAATTTTACTCTTTGCTTCATGCTTCTTATTATTGACGGGCTTCACTCCGAACGCCCGTGCGGAGAACAACACACCCCATCCTGCTGATCTTCAATCCCGCGACAGCACCCTCGTACGCTGGCAAAAGATGCACAGCTCCAGCGGCTGGGAAAAAGCCGCCAAACTCCCCGGTCAGATTATCTATTTCCCGTTCAAATATGCCATGAAAGGCATCAACGCCACCATCGGTTACATCGACGAAACCAAGATCGTGGCTCGCGTCGATGACCTCCTGACCAGCGATGACGGCCGACGGGGCGTTGAGCCGACCTACGCCAACCGCACAGGCGCGGGTATCACCTTTTATCAAAAAGGGCTGTTCCATCCCGGCATTGACCGGAACGTACTCGAACTCACCCTGACGGGCTGGGATCTCGGGCGCCAGCGATATCAGATCGGGTTGGAAGACGTCAAGTTTGGCGGCGGCATTTTTTGGTCAGGCGTTCGGCTCCGGTACTGGAAACTGCCCACTGAATCCTTCTTTGGCATCGGTCCGGAATCCGACTTCTCGACTGAGAGCAATTTTACCCAGGAACAGACCATGGCAAGAATCGAAACTGGCATAAAACTTCACAGGATCTGGACCTTTGGTGCGCGACTGGGATATGATTACACGAATATCTCCGCCGGTGGCGATCCCGCCCTGCCTTCCACCACCGATCAATACACTCCCGAATCTCTGCCCGGACTCGAAGAAAATGTAGAAATTGTGTACGGGGGTATGACACTGCAATTGGATTCGAAAGACCATCCGGGCAATCCAACACGCGGATTCGAAGCGGTGTTCGCCGGCGGACTGCACCAGCAGGTTAACAGCGACGATTTCGGTTACTGGAAATATTCCGCCGACCTGACCCGCTACCTGCACCTGTTTTATGACCGAGTATTGGTCTTGAGAGTTGCGGCCCAGAGGATGGATCCCCTGGAGGACCGGTCAATTCCATTTTACGACTTGAGCGAATTGGGCCGGAAAGAGACTATACGCGGCTTCAGCCGGGGGCGCTTCCGGGATCGTGACCTGATTCTGGCAACTGCGGAATACCGCTACCCGATCTGGCGCAACTGGGACGAGTACGGGATCGATTTTTTGCTCTTCGCTGATGCGGGACAGGTTTCACCAGATCTGTTCGAGGAGGCATCCTGGGACAATTTCCAGACAGGCCTGGGATTCGGTATGAGGCTATGGGATCAGGACGGACTCGCCTTAAAACTGGAAGCGGGCTGGAGCGCCGAAGAATGGCGCATTTACTTCGTTTTGAATTAGTCAATGTTAAGGGGCTTCATTCAGATAATAACAATGTCCAAGGATCGTCAAACGTATCTACTGATTTTCGTTTTGCCTTTGCTGTTCGTCCTGCCTGGCTGCGGCGGCTACCACCCTTACGTCGCGCCGATACCGGTTCCCGGTGACCGGTATCCGATCACCCAGCCTGCTGAAAGAGGAGCTCGCAACGATTTCGCTGATGCCTTCGACCAGCAGTTCGTCCTCCAGGGCGAGCAGTTCATGGATCTCTCCCGTCACATCCGTAACGTCACCGGCGATCCCAAGCAAGCGTACAATGTTGACGCTTTCGGCGGAGTGCCCAACTCTTCGTGGTTCACCAACCGGAACGCCCAGCATCGTATGTCCATCCCAGAAATCGTCCGGGGTCCGGATACCGGAAGCGGCCCGGATACGGCCTCGACCTGGACGATCATCCGCGCCAAGGCCGAAGGAGTAACGCCGGGTTTCACCATCGTGGACGGCCGGGGCGGCAAGTATGTTATCAAGTTCGATCCCATAGGTTATGCCGGGTTGAACAGCGGGGCTGAAGTCATCGGATCGAAGCTGTTTTACGC
>JALGZU010000698.1 GCA_025774735.1 candidate division LCP-89 bacterium
AGCGTCAACGCCGGCCCTTTGCCCATGCCCAGGTCCATCAAAGCCTTGACGATGGGGACTTCGGTCAGCGTGGAAAAGTACATCAACGCCCCGAAGACCGCGGCCAGCAAATTGTTCCCTACCGAATTGCCTCCCACCCAGGCCCGCACGACCTCTTGAGGCAAGAGCGCCTTGACGATACCGGCGACGAAGACTCCCGCCAGAAGGATCGGCACGAGCTTCCAGGCCAGCTTGCCGGTCTCCCTCATCCAGTCGGCCACTTCCGAACCGGAATACCAGCGGATCACCAGGACTACCGTCACGATCAGGAGTACGAGCGCGGCCAGAGCCGGGAAGGGTCTGCCCGAAAAAGTGAGATGACCCTCTCCCCCACCCACCAGATCCAGATTGATGACCAGACCGATTGAGGAGGCGGAGATCAGAAAGAGCACCATGACCCCGAAGTAGATCGCCAGTTGCCGCGACGGGTGCTTGCCGTCATCTTCAGGCATGACCAAATCGCCGTTCTGGTGTTGTTCGGCTTCTTGCTTGCGGAAAACGAAGGCCACGACCAGCCCGATGACTATCGAGAACCCGACGGCACAGGCAGCCCGCGCCAGGCCGAGGTCGAGCCCCAGAAGTTGAGCAGAGTAAATGATGGCTAAGACATTGATGGCCGGGCCGGAGTAGAGAAAGGTCACCGCGGGTCCCAGGCCGGCTCCCCGCTGGCGGATGCCGGCGAACAGGGGCAGAATCGTGCAGGAACAGACCGCCAGAATGGCCCCGGATACGGAGGCGACGCCAAAGGCGACTCTCTTCTTCGCCCGCGCTCCGAAGTATTTGACCACCGCCGACTGGCTGACGAAGACGGCGATGGCTCCGGCGATGAAAAAGGCTGGCACCAGGCAGCTTAGCACGTGGGCTGACAGGTATTCGGAAAGGGCTTGGAGACCGCTGCTGATAACGTTTGTCACCTAGATACCCCCGGTTATAGCGGTTCTTACTCCTCGATTGGCGCTTTGTCGGTTATCTCCTTCAACAGCAGCGTCACCACTTCTGCCAACTCATCGTATTTGGGAAATGCTGAACTGTGCCGGATTATGCCGTCCTTGTCCAGGAGGAACAACATGGGCAGCGTGATGAGCTGGTATTCTCTTGCAATTCCGGTTTTACGTCCCTCCAGCACCTGGTACTCGATGTCATTGTCCTCCATTTCCGCCAGCACCCGCTTGGGCGGATTGATGAGGTTCACCGAGAGCACTTTCAGGAGCGGACCGTGCTCAGCCTGCAGCTCAGTCAGGTTCGGATACGTTTCTTGAAGCAGATCGGACTGCAGCCGGTTCAACATGGGAACGAACTGCTTGCATTTACCCGCGCAGACTTTCCAGAACTGCAGCACCACCACCTGTCCACTGAAATCGGACAGGCTCACCTGCTCCCCGGTGCTGACATCAGAAAGGGTAAAACCGGGCGCAGGATCGCCTATATTTATCTTTGCAGATGCGGTTCCGGCAGTGATGAGGAGGACAATCAAGAGCACTTTCTTCATGTTGGATTCCTTTGCTGTCAGTGAATTCAGAAGAACCTTTGAATTCAGAAGAACCTTTTCTTAAACCAGAGCGCCACTCCTACCAGGCTGATCAACACGGGCACCTCGACCAACGGCCCGATGACGGCGGCGAAGGCTTCTCCGGAATGAATGCCGAAGACGGCTACCGCGACGGCGATGGCCAGTTCGAAGTTATTCGATGCTGCCGTAAAGGAGAGTGACGCTGATTTGGGGTAATCCGCTCCAGCCTTTTTGCTGAATAGAAAAGCGACCAGGAACATAATCAGGAAGTAGACCAACAGAGGGATGGCAATGCGCACCACGTCCAGCGGCAGTTCCAGGATGGTGTCGCCCTTCAGGGAGAACATGATCACGATGGTGAAGAGCAGAGCGATCAGAGTGATCGGGCTGATCTTGGGGATGAATTTAGTATGATACCAGGTCTTGTCCTTCACCCTCACCAGGATAAAGCGCGTCAAAAATCCGGCGATGAAGGGGATGCCCAGATAGATGAAGACGCTCTTGGCGATCTGGCCGATGGTGATATCGACTACATAGCCTTTAAAACCGAACCAGGTCGGCAAGATAGTGATGAAGACGTAGGCGTACACCGAGAAGAAGAGCACCTGGAAGATCGAATTGAACGCCACCAGCCCGGCAGCGTATTCGGGATCTCCGCAGGCCAGGTCGTTCCAGACGATCACCATGGCGATGCAGCGCGCCAGGCCGATCAGAATGACTCCGGTCATGTAATGGGGATGATCCGGCAGCAGCAGTATCGCCAGGAAGAACATCAGGACCGGTCCGATCAGCCAGTTCAAAACGAGGGAGAGACTCAGGACTTTCAGGTTGCGGAAGACTTTTTCAGGTTGCGGAAGACTTTGCCCAACTCTTCGTATCTCACCTTCGCCAGGGGCGGATACATCATCAGGATCAGCCCGACGGCGATGGGAATCGAGGTTGTGCCGACCGACAGCCGCGTGATGGCGTTCGTCACTGCCGGTGCGAAAGCTCCCAACCCCACACCGACACCCATGGCGAGAAAGATCCAGAGGGTCAGAAACCGGTCCAGGAAGGATAATCTCTTGCGTGTCTCCTCAGGCATGGTTATTCCTCTACACGGGTAGTTCGAAATGATAGGTTCTTATACATTCAGATACAATAGGTACAATCCCGCAAGAATGATCAGGGCACCGGACACCCGCTTGGCCCAGGCGGAGAAATTCACCACGCCCTTTGCCTGGACGAAGGATTCCACGAAGCCGGTCACGACTCCAGCCAGGACGATCAGCGCGCAGTGGCCCACCGCGTAGACGAAGAGGAGCAGAATGCCGTAGGCGACCTGTCCCTGGGAAGCGACGAAGGTTAAGATCAGCACCAGCACCGGCGTGGCGCACGGCGAGGAGACAACACCGAAAAGCAAACCTAGCAGAAAAGCGCCCAGGGCTCCCCGTTTTTTCGTCTGCATCTTCGACGCGAAGGGGATCCGGATTTCGAAAACGCCCATTAAAGACAAGCCCATGGCTATTGCCATGCCCGCCACGATCCAGTACCAGATCTGGCCGACGTCGCCCATCATGCGGCCGAAAAGCGCCGCCGCCGCTCCCAGGATGGTAAAAGTGATCGACAGTCCCAGAGCGAAAAGCAATGAATATGCAACGGCCTTTTTGCGGTCGCCCCCGCTGTGCCCTCCGACGTAGCCAATGACCATGGGCATGATGGCCAGCACGCAGGGCGAGGAGGCCGACATCAGCCCTCCTGCGAAGACGGCGATGACGGCGACGAGTGGATTCCCCTGGATGTACTCGGCGATGCCTTCCATCAATTAGTCACTCCCATTTCAGCCAGGATGGGCAGGATCTCCTCTTTGGGAAAATATCCCTCGTGGCGGAAGATCTCGTTCCCCTCGCTATCGATGAAAATCTGGGTGGGGATGATACGGATGCCGTACATGCGGGCGGGCGCAGGATCTTCCCGCACATCGTAAAACTCGACCGACAGCCGCCCCGCGTATTCTTCACGCAGGGAATCGATCAGGGGTGCCATCATCTGGCAGGCTTTGCAACCCACGCTGCCCAACTCGAGCAACCGGGGCAGGGCACGCTGCCCAACTCGAGCAACCGGGGCAGGGGTGTGCTTGCTTCATCCAGGGAATCCACCGCCGCCAGAGCCGTCTCTCCATCCGTGCCACCGGCTATCTCTGCCGGAGTGTTTTGGTTCCCTCCGTCTCCCTTAAATATGATGATAGACAGGGCTGCAATGAGAACGACGGCCAAAATTGTCCAGCGTAACCAGGGTTTCATAGTCTCCTCGACATCAGGCAGAGTTCTGTTGGTTCACAAGGATTTAATGTTAACGTGAGCTTAACGTCTTTAAATGTCACAAGTTACAGCAATCCGGCCGTCTGACGGGCGCGCTCCTGCGCCGTCGCTTTCAAGATTTCGTCCACCAGATCCAGAATTGCGAAAATCCTCGGTTCCCGAATCCAGTAGAAAATCGAAACTCCCTGCTTGCGGGAATCCAGAACGCCGGCTTCTCGCATCTTCACCAGATGGCGGCTGACGACCGATGGATCTTCCT
>JALGZU010000176.1 GCA_025774735.1 candidate division LCP-89 bacterium
GAATAGGGTCATCCGGTTGGGAAAAATTGCCGCAAGGTTCTAATTTCATACAATGGGCTTGACATGGAGAATAAAATTACGTAAAATATGAGCGTAAATCTCCGACTTCTAAGGGTTTATTGTGCGGTATTCAGGGATAAAAATAGTCTTGCTCGCGTTGATATCGGTTTTCTTCTCATTTCCATCCTCCGCCTCTGTTAGTCTGAACTTGCAGTTGGAAGGCAATGCGCATGGGGGGGTCGTATTTGCGAAAAATCAAAACCTTATTGACGGGACGCCGTCCTCCGTAATCTTCCGATCTCTCTTGGTTTCCAACTTTACAGATAACATAAAAGCATACTTCGTATTGTCTATTAGCGCAACGCGCGGCGTGCTATTATGCAGTCAAAGCCGGTGGTTTACTCTCCAACCCGGACCGTTCCATCTGACCAATTTAGATCTAACCCGTAAAGAATCTCCCTGCAGGTTGACCAATGCTGTTGTCAGCGCTTTCGCCGAAAATATTCTATGCGAGGTCGAACAGCACGGATTCCTGCCGCCTGACGTCTATCAACTGAGGCTCGAACTCTACCGCGCCGAAGACCAAACCCTCCTCGCTTGGGACGAACTCCATATTAAAGGGATAAATCCTTTTTCCGTAAATCGGATTGACCCTGATGGAAGCCGCCAACTTCAGGTTGTAACTGATAGGGTGAGTCCGAATGTCGAGAGGATCTCAGATGCTCTGCGGAAAATACTGGGAGACGATTATTTAAAGGTGAAACTTGACTTAACTGGCTATCAACCGACAACCCGGTTGACTCTGAATGGGAGAACAGTTAGCATTGGAGAACTTGAGAAACTCGCCCTGCAGTTTGAGGCGAAGGACTGTAATATAGAGGACCTTTCCATCCGATGAGTGGCCGTTTTCAAAGCTTATTCGCGCTCTATGTTTGCTTCACGATCGTGGGATCGTTGCTCTGCTCTCACCATGGATTCGCTCAACCATCTCTGGATGATGACAACTGTATCGCCATCGTCCGAAAAGCGGTACAACCGGTGCACATCAGACGGTCGAACAGGGAGGAATTCGTGCCGCTGGAAAACGGGGAGCGGATCTATCCCGGGGACCGGATTTCTTGCTCCGATGGAGGATTTGCTTCGCTTTTGTTCACGGATTCCGCCGTGGAAATTAAGATCTTTTCGAACTCACAGCTAATCCTGCAGGGACAACGGTCTGAGGATACCATTTTGAAGCGTTTGTTTCTATCAGTTGGACGACTCTGGACGAAGGTCCTGCGCGGTGACCTGGAACTGGTTACTCCCGCTTCCGTCGCCTCCGTTAAAGGGACGGAGTGGTGGACGATCGTGGAATCGTCGAGTGTGACGAGGACCGTCGTTCTTGAGGGGGAAGTCGAGGTTAAAAACCGGCTTTCAGGTTCGATGCAGGCGGTCGTTGCCGGTCATGCAGCCGTCGCCGGGCCGGGTGGTAACTTGGACGTTTCGACCACGCAGCACTTCGAACCGTTTTTGGAACCGGCGGATGATAAACCGGAATCCCTCGAAATTGAGTTCGAAAATAAATCGGGACAGAAGAAGAAACTTAAGATCGATTTTAGAGAGTAGAGGCGAAGCGGCATAATGAACGCAGGACGGCTAAAGGTACTGTATTGGTGTCTCCCGCTTTTGATTGCAGTGGGATGCTGGAGTGTCTCTCATCTGAACACGATAGAGATGCTCGAGAAACGCCTCCTCGACGTGCGGTTCAAGTTGCGCGGCCCCAAAGCCATCGAATCGACTCCTTTCCAGATCGTCGCCGTCGATGATCAAAGTTTCAGGCAGCTACAAGAGAAATGGCCGTTCGGAGGATCTCTGTACGCTCGTCTGATCCGGAATCTGAACCGGGCCGGCGCCCGCCTCATCGTCTTCGATATCGAATTCACCGAAGCCAATGCCCGGTACCCTCAGCAGGACTCGATATTCGCTCGAGCAATTGGTGATGCCGGCAATGTTATCCTGGCGGGCAAGATGGCGTACCAGTTCGATAATTATCTGCAGCAGCCCTACGCCCTGCCGGTGCCGCCGCTCGCCGCGTTCCTCGAAGCCGGGGCGGATTGGGGAATCGTCAACGAGTTGCCGGATGCCGATGATTTCATCCGGCGGTATCTTCTCTACCTGTATCAGGGGGAGGAACTGTGTGGCTCCCTCGGTCTACAAACTTTAGCGGCGATGTATCATGTCCCTGACTGCACTAAGATACAGGTCCAGGAACGGATTTGCCGGTATGGCTCCCTGGAAATACCCCTCAATGATCCGCAGTCGTTTTTCATCAACTATTATGGTCCGGCCGGGACCTTTCCCGCGATCTCTTTCACCAGCGTTCTCGACGATGCTTCTTTCGATCTGGGACCGGAATACGATAGCGATTACATGGAGATGTTCACCAGCGGCGCCAACGGTGTTACTGAGGCTGCTGTCCAGAATCCATTCAGAGATAAGGTCGTGTTGGTCGGCGTATCCGCTGCGGAATTGGGAGACGGCAAGAACACCCCATTTTACGACTATGAATTGACACCGCGTAAAACGCCCGGGGTGGAGATCCACGCGCACGCTATGCAGACGATTTTGGATGGATCTTACATCCGCCGGATCCCGAGCTTTTATGTATTGCTCGTCTGCATATTTCTGGGGTACCTGAGTGTTTACTTGCTGGGCCGGTCCAGGCTGCTGCGAGGATCGGTGCAAGCCGCTTTTCTGGCTCTCGCAGTTTTCGTCGGCGCTTTCATCCTGTTTGAACGATGGCATCTCTGGCTTGACGTTGCCCCGTCGTTTTTCACTCTGGCTCTGGCATTTACCGGAGCGGCGCTATCCCGATATGGGATGGTCAAAGCTGAAAAAGCCCGCTTGAGGCTGCTCTTCTCCCGCTTCGTTCCCGAGGAGGTGATAGAAGAGCTGGTCTGCAAACCGCAACTTCTACGTCTGGGCGGCGAGAGGCGGCGTCTGACGATTCTGTTCGCCGACCTCGAGGGATTCACCTCCATCGCTGAAAAATGTCAGCCCGAGGAACTTGTCGGGATGTTGAACGAGTATATGTCAAAGATGACCCGGCTTATTCTAGACCATGGTGGAATCATCGATAAGTACGAAGGCGACCTCATCATGGCCGAGTTCGGAATTCCGGTTCCCAGCGAGGATCACAGCACTCAAGCCTGTCGTGCGGCGCTTAAAATGCAGCAGGCTCTCCGGAACCTGCACGCGAGGTGGCGTAGCCAGGGCAGACCGACACCCCGTTTCCGCATCGGTATCCACACCGGCGACGTCATTGTCGGTAATATGGGGTCGAAAGAGGTCTTCGATTACACCGTGCTCGGCGATGCGGTCAACCTCTGTTCACGCCTTGAAGAAGCCAATAAATTCTACGGTACGACAATCCTAATCAGCCAGGCCACGAAGGAAGCACTTCCTCCAGAGGTGGTAACCCGGGAATTGGGCGAGCTGCAAGTGCGTGGCCGCAGCAGCGCAGTGATGGTTCATGAATTGCTGGCGGTCTCGGAAACCCTGCTTGACGACGATTTCAAAGAACGCATCGCCCTGTTCCGGCACGGAGTTTCTCATGTCCGTGAGGAGGAGTGGGAGGAAGCGGCAATCTATTTCGAACGCGCCCTGGAGATCGGTCCTGACGACCAGCCCTCCCGGATTCTGCTCGAACGCTGCCGGCAGAATTCGACGGCACCCGCCCCAAAGATCGCAGTACTCAGTGAATGATGTCCGTTTTGCGCCACTCAATCGAATTCCACGCCTTACAATTTCTGGCGAGGTTACTCCGCCTGCTTCCGCATAATGCCAGTCTGGTTGTCGGCGAAAACCTGGGATATCTTGTCTATCTGCTGAAAATCAGAACTGAAGTAACCCGGGATAATCTGAGACGCGCTTTCCCTGATTATAACGAGGAGCAAATTGAAAAAATTGTACTGGGGTGTTACAGGCATTTTGGTGCCCTGCTGGCCGAATTCGCCCGTCTTCCGCTGCTTCGCAGTGAAAACATCGGTGATTTCGTCGAAACCGATGACAGGAGTGTCCTGGATGAATCTCAGGCCAGAGGCAAGGGTGGGATTGTCGTATCGGGGCACCTCGGCAACTGGGAGCTCATGGGTGCTTCCACCGCCGTGCTCGGATATCCTGTGTCCTATGTGGTAACGGATCAGCAGAATCCGAAGGTGGACCGTTTCATGGACCAACTGCGGGAAAGCGCCGGGGTGCGCATCATCAAACGGAAGGATGCCATCAAGGGCATCATCAAGGCGATGAGGAATAACGAACTGGTGGCAATTTTAAGCGATCAGGATGCCCATGAGGCGGGAGCGTTCGTCCCTTTCTTCGGCAGGCCTGCCTCGACCCCCCGAGGCGCCGCCACTTTTGCGTTGAGGACGGGTTCCGATTTAATTTTCGTGGAATCGTATCGCCAGGGCCGCGGCAAGCTGAAGGTAATACATGAATTTGTGTCGCTGGAGGTTCTGCCCGATGACCGGGATGCCGCCGTTCACGAACTGACGCGCCGGATTACAGCCCGCCTGGAAGAGGCTGTGCGCAGACATCCCGAACAGTGGTTCTGGATGCACCGACGCTGGAAAACGTCCCCGCCTTAACATTCTCCCAAGGTAAAGCGCCTGAAAAGCTAAAAAGCCCCCGAACAGGGGGCTTTAGTTTGTAAGGTTGGATCCAGTCTATCGCTAATGGCCATCTTTCGAAAAGGTTACTGTGATATTTTCGGAAGTCACGTCAGAATTGTTGACTCGGGCATACACAGTTGCTGTGTTTATTACAGCGTTTAGATCGGGGAACGCCTGGTTGAGGGTGGTTCGCAGCCAGCAGATGGCGGTTCCCGTTGAATCCGGTGGTTCCGGGGGGGGGCCGATAAAACCCGGGGGGCCGGTGATTTTCTCAAAGCTCAAAACTGTGCCCAGCGAATCCCAGTAAAAGTACCCGGCGGTGCTGTTGAAGATGATGGTAGCGCCATCGATCGGATTGGCGTAACCGTCCAGCAGGTAAGCCCTGGCTTGCTGCACGGCTGGGCCATAAGACGGTCCTATAGGTGGAGTGGTGAAGTTCCAATTTTCGGGAACCAAAATAAAACTCAGTTCGCCATCAGCCAATGGGCATTGATACTGGGTCGTGTCGATGATGGAGTCGCCATCGACCACGCAGTAGGCGTACACGTCCAGATCGGTGAAGGTGGCATCGCTGTGGTACAGCAGCGAAGTGAAAGCCACCCCTTCCAGCGGATCGCCGCCGCTCACGGGCGGATCGTTGCCAGTGAATGCGTCACCCCAGATTTCGACGCTGGAGGTGTCGTCTGACAGATAAAACTGTACAGCGGTGCTGTCTACCACTTCATTGCCGTGCTGGTCTAAAACCAGGGCGGAGACTTCGACCTGCCAGACATTACCGCCCGCCTGTACGGGATCCAAGGAATTGATGCCGATGTCGATGGCTGCCGGCGGTCCCGAAACGATCGTGACCAGCGGCGACTGCGCCGAGATTTCATTTAACGCAGCATCGTACGTCCAGGCCTTGATCGTCACCGGACCGGAATTGATCCCGGCGTTCAGGCTGACGGTTGCGATTCCGCCGGCCGTCAAGGTTGAGTCTTCGAATCCATGATTGTTGATATTGACACCGCCGAAGGGGAAACCATCGTTTTGTATCCGGAAGTGAACCATGACGTCGTTGAGAACGAGGTTACCTGATGCGTCCGTTACGTTAGCATAAATATCGGTCTGGTAATCCCCGCCGGTCCCCACGACCTGGATCGTTGCCGACTGCGCGCTCAAGCCGATCTGGCTGGGTGTCGAAGGGGTGATAGTCAATAGCGTTGAATCGATGGCGATGCCGACTTGCGCCTTGATCCAAGCCGTTCCGGCATTCGTACTCGGCGAAAACCAGGTCGTCGCTTCCCCACCGATTGTCGGTACTTCGGGAGGACTTATGCTCCCCAAATTCGTAGAGAACAAAACCCCGACGCCATCGCCCACCGGATTACCGGTTGTGTCCCGAACTACGGCAATAACTTCCGCCATTTCCGTGCTGTTGACCGGCATAGTGTTCGGATCGACGCTTACGGTTACTTGAGTGGGAGCACCGGCAATTAACTGCATGACGACCGGTGGATCGGAAAGTACATTATCCACCGAGGCTAACAGTGTGTCGGTGCCCGTACTGATGCCCGTTC
>JALGZU010000177.1 GCA_025774735.1 candidate division LCP-89 bacterium
CCGAAGGTGTCCATTATCACCCTCTCCAGAGGATCGAAAAGCGGCGGCCTGGCCCTGGTCGAAATGCTCGGTAAAGAACTCGACTGCCATAATATAATAAGCCGTAAGGTCTTGGTCAAGGTTTCTGAGGATTATGGCGTAACGGAAAAAGAGCTCTCCCAGGCCCTGGATCGCCCCCCCAAGCTGTGGGAACGCAGCGCCGGAAACCCCCGCCACCTCTACCTGACCTTCGTTCGCGCCGCCATCCTGGACTACGCCGTCAAAGGCTGCACCATCTATCACGGCAACGCCGGACACTTCCTCCTGGGCGACGTCAGTTGGGTCCTCAAGGTGCGTTTGATCGCACCCATGGACATGCGCGTCGCCATGCTCCAGAAAACCATGGATATCGACTGGTCCGAAGCGGTCCAGTACATCACCAAGATCGATGAAGACCGCATGAAATGGACCAGGTTCCTCTACGGCGAAGACTGGGCCGATCCCACCCACTTCGATCTCGTCATCAACTTGAAGACCATGACCCTCGAGACCGCCTGCGAGGTCATTGCAGATTTGACCAGATCCCCGGAATTTACTCGCTCACCCGAACGCCAGAAGGACCTCCAGAACAAGGCCCTGGCCGCCAAGGTTCAGGCCGCCATCGATACCAGCCCCAAAATCCGCTGCATGGATGTCACCATCGTCGCCGATGAGGACGTCGTCACTTTATCGGGACGCATCGCCTCCTCCTCCATCCGAAAAGAGATGGTCGCCATCGCCCAGAACGTCCCCGGTGTCAAGGACGTCAGGGACAGCATGACCACCTTCTGATCTCCCCTTTCATTCAAATCCGTAGGGGTGAACCTTGTGTTCGCCCGTCTGTTTTTGTTTCTCGGGCGTCACGGTTCATACCGTGACGCTTTTGTCATTCCCGCGGAAGCCCGTGAGAGCCCTTAGTGGCGGGAATCTAAGTGTAGGGGCGGTGTTTCCCCGCCCGGAATGTCCAAAAACCTAGGGCGGGCGGGAGTCCTTCCCCCGTCATTGTCATTCCTGCGGACGCAGGAATCCAGTGAAGTCAGGGACACACCAAGATGTTCGCCCTTCTCCTTCTCCTGACCCATGTCATTCCCGCGCAAGCGGGAATCTAAGCGTAGGGACGGGATTTTCCCGCCCTGTCGTCATTGCGAGGAATCCGCCGAACGGCGGATGACGTGGCAATCTCATCCCTGAAAAACAAAAGAAGCCGTCATTCTGGCGTAGGTTCAGACAATTAAAATCCCGCACTGCCACCTTCCCCCGAATCCCCTACCGGGCTATTGACATTCCCACCGAAATATCGTATATTTGGAAACCATGCCCCTGTTTAAAACCGCCCGGGCCGAAGCCATGGCCCAGTATGTCCTCTTTACCATCCTGGTGGTCCTGACCCCCTTTGTCGTGGTCACCCGCTACCTCCAGGGAGCCGCCCATATCGTCTCTCACCTGAGTTTCCCTCTCTTCGGCGTCGACGTACCTTTCGTGCTCGTCACCGCCATTGCAGGCTTGACTACCGTCATCATCTGGCAGGCGAAAAATCTCACCTGGCGCAAGGGCGCCGGAATCACCGTCATCACCGCCCTGATTCTGATCTCCCAACAGACTATGGACATCTACCTGCAGATGTCCTTCTTCGACCTGCAGCAGAATTGGCACTACATCGCCTACGGAGCGTACGCCTTCTTTTTCTTTCGCGCTTTCAACGCCCGCAACATGCCCAAAAACCGCATGATCCTTTTTACCTTTTTCTCCGCTATCGGCATGTCCCTCTTCGACGAAACCTTCCAGTTCTTCATGTCCGACCGCGTCTTCGATATCAGCGACATCGTCAAGGATGCCCTGGGCGTTTACATCGGTCTGATCCTGGTCCTCTTCGTCACTGAAACCTACGGCACCATTCCGGTAAAGAACCGCTCCGTCACCCAGCGCAGACTGAGCGACTATGTCCGGGATCCCCTTTCAGCCTTGGTTATGCTGGGAGTCCTCACCCTCTCGTCCGTCCTGATCAGCCCCCTGCTGACCGACCACGAAAACTGGTTCTCCTGCGTGGTGGGTTGCCTGAGTCTCTTCGCACTGGTCATGCTGATCATCCATCTGATCCAATACAAACCCTTCAGGATCGCCTTCATCACGATTGCCTCCCTGTCGATCCTTTTACTGGCCGGATCGTTCGTTCTCCATGCAGACGAAAACGTCACCCATAATGCTTACGCTCTGACCGTCTATAAAGGCATCCCCATCCCCTTCTTCGACCTGGTCATCTACCCGGACGGCTCCTTCCAACTGGTCGACAAAAAGCACCAGTTCAGGGATCGGGATAAAGACTTCTACCTGAAAAAAGGACCCGACATCCTCTTAATCGGCAGCGGATCTCAGGGCAACGGAGGCAAAGGCTTCGACGTCGAAATCGGCGCCTACTTCAAGTTCAACGTTTTCACCTCGAAAGGCACCCAGGTCATCGTCCTGCCCACGCCGGAAGCCTGCGAAAAGTTCAATCAGTTGAAAGCCGAAGGTAAATTGGTCATATTAGTCTTACATAACACCTGTTAGATATCATCGGAATTGTATGGCAAAGCGCAGGCAAAAATCGAAAAGTGCCCGCAAGAAGGGCGGGGGAGAGCAGCATGCAACCCCAGCCATCCCCACGAAACGCTCCTCGCCTGTAGGCTGGATCGTGCTGCTGGCGCCCCTCTCCATCGTCCTCTTCGTCCTCCTCTTTGGCGATAAGATTCCCTTTTTGACTAAACAATCAGCCGTTGAATCCGAAGACGCCGCCCGGGTCGTCTGCGACGGGGCGGATGTGGATATTAAGGCCGGGAACTACCAGGCCGCTTACAGTAAACTGCGCTATGCCCTGACCATCAAACCCGATTATCCCGATGCCCATATCAAGCTGGGCAGGCTCTTCTACCTGAACAAGAACTTCCCCGAAGCCATCGACTGGATGCGCCGGGCCGTGGCTCTGGATCCACCCCAGAAGGACCTGGTGCTGAACAACCTGGGATTGCTCTACGCCCAGCAGGGAGATTTCGAAACCGCTCTCTCCATGTTCGAGCAGGCCTTGGCAACCGGTCTGAACGCCGAACAAATATATAACAACATCGGTAACGTTAACCTGTCTCTGAAAAACTACGATAAAGCCATCGCAGCCTTCCAGGCCGCCGTGGACCACCGTCCCTCTGTCCGCAGCCTCTACACCGAAATGCTCCGCAAGGTGCTGATCGACTTCCGGTCCGAAGAAGACCTGGCCGGCGTCGTTCAGGCCGCCAGTGACCACCTCGACCGCGGCATCACCAACGCGGAACTGGCTCTGTATGACGCCGAAAGCATCCGGCGGTTCGGCCGCACCCGCGAACGCGAAAGAGAGCTGAATCGAAACCTCGCCATGGCCAGAGCCCTCAAGGCAGAAACCTCCCAACAATAGCTTCTCTGAATATAAATTGTAGGGGCGGGGTCTTCCCACCCCATTTCTCTGGTCATTGTGAGGAATCCGCCGGATGGCGGAGACGAAGCAATCTCACTCACACTATTCGTGTCATTCCTGCGGACGCAGGAATCCAGAGGAGTCAGGAAGCACCAGTGTGTGTGCCTTTTTCTATCCCCTACCCTTTAATGTGTCATTACCCCGAAGGTCCAAAGGACTCCTTCGGAGGGCCCTCAACGGCGAATCCGCCGGACGGCGGAGACGAAGTAATCTCATCTTTGTAAATAATAAAGCCGTCATTCCCTTTTTGAGGAATCCGACGGCTTCCATATCGCTTTTATTTTGAGTTAGATCTCCCGTTCGGCATCTCGGGAGGGCGTCCCCTACTGCTTCACGCTCAGATAAAACAACCCCATCACGACAATCCCACCCGCCACGTAGATCAACAGCTTCATCACCTCCCGAGCCGTCTCGTGACGGTTCCGCTCCTCTACGGTGCCAACGTACACCGTGTAACTCGAATCGATGTTCGCCGTGTCGATGGTGTACCGGCTGGCGTGTCCCACGATCGGATATTCAACCGCACCCAAGAAGCGCACCGTCACCGTCGTGCGGTTGAAGCGCGGCTCCGCCGGGATGGGAAAGACCAGCGATATAGCGGTCGGATCCTTGGTGGTGATCTTCAGCTCCTGGGGAGTCGTCCCCGGCCTGAAATCGTTGCGGGGAGTGTCGATCCAGGGGGGATTCCAGGTGAAATGCTCGCCGTTCTTGGCTTCAATGGGCGGAAACTTGGGATGGGCGGCTTTGAAATGCACCTTTCCGCTGATCGAAGGCACCTTCCGCAGGATCACCTCGACCGTGTCACCGGGAACCACGAACTTCGGGATGGTCACCTTGTTCTCCGGCAAGCGCAGCACCAGGGTGGCGGGATCGCGGTGAAAGACTAAATCGGTGGCGTAGTAGGCGGGGATGTATAACAACGATACCACAAACAACAACCAGAAGCAGAACTTCAGGAAACCCATGGGCTTTACCTCTGTTTTGTTTTTATGTCGAATCCGGTTGATGCACAGAGCACCGTCTTTTTCACAGAACGCCGTCGTAATCCTTCTAGTTCCCTTTGTCGCCCTTCCTGTTACCTTATTACTTGATTAGCACCATTTTCTTCACATCGCAAAAATCCCCCGCCTCTATCCGGTAAAAATAGATCCCCGACGCCAGATCCGACGCATCGAACGTCACCTCGTGGTACCCGGCACTTCGCCAACCCTGTAGGGGCGACTCGGTGAGTCGCCCTGTGACGTCGAACACATCCAGTTTCACCCACGACCCCACCGGCAGCCCGAACCGGATCGTCGTCACAGGGTTGAACGGATTGGGGTACGCGCTGTATAACCAAAATCTATCCGGTAGTCCGATAGCTTGTCCCTCACCGATTACTTCGCCATCGAACGCTTCTCCCGTATTGAACCAGCCATCTAGTCCATCTGTACCACCTGTTCCCAGCTTGAAGAAGGTGAAGCTGTCGGTCGAGGTGTCCGCACCAGCTGTGGCATAGGCGCTGTAGAAGTACATCCCTGCCGGAGCACCCCCGGGAACATTCTGCGTCCTATCGCGACCGATGGTAATCTCACTGCCTATATCGACATTTACCGGTCCTAACGTCGGCCCGTAAATACTCCCATTCGGTAGAGTCACGTCGCACCAGGCATCGACATTCAACGAAAGCAGATCGATGTTGGTGACCTGGATGTTGTAACTGAAGTTGCCGCCTGCAGCCGGAATTTCGATAGGTGTATCATAGGGAGTTAGTAGAATCCTCTGGGGCATACTCTGATCGTAATAGAAGGCTCCCATGTCAGCGACTGTACCATCGGGATCGTTGTACTGCGGATCGGGATTTCCGGTGTCGATGCAGGGTGATCCCCAGGCCATGCGGTAGTCATCTTGATTCATGTTGACGAATTCGGGATAATCGAGGATGTTTCCTTCCAACCAACTCACCGTGCCGTTACCGTTGGTCATGATTCCGTATTCTCCACCTTGAATGTCAGAGTATGATACTGTGATTGAATTAGGAGGAGAAGATGGATGATAATAAACCTCCGGGAAATCATTCCACAGGACGCAATTGACTAAAATCGGATTGGAATTCGACAAACAGTAAATCCCACCGTTTTGCCAGTTGGCAGTATTGCCCGCTATGGTGACATTGACCAGATTCGGATTTGAAGCATGACAGGATAGCCCACCGCCAAACTCAGCGTGATTATCTGTTAAGGTGACATCGACCAAACTTGGATGGGAACCACTTTGAAGACCAATCCCACCTCCTGCAGTACCACTACCAGCAGAATTACCCTTTACAGTGATATTTGTGAGACTCGGACTGGAACCTTCACAGTAAATTCCACCACCACTTGTCGCAGCAGCTCCTCCTGTAAGAGTTAAATTTGAAATTTCTACTCCCTCTCGATTATAGATTCTCATCACCCTGTCAATACCTTCTGCATCAAGTGTAACTCCAGTTTCCGACTCCCCGGACAGATTTACATAATCTGGAATGCATACTGGAAAGTAGTCGCCATTTGTTGAAGGACTATATCTGCCATCCAAAAGATTGACCGTCTGAGGATTCTGGCTGCTTGCCAGGGTTTTGTTAAAAGCACAATGGATCGTTTTTACGGGATCTTCGGCAGTGAGACCACTGTTGGTATTATCGCCATCAGGCGATACAAATAACTCAACTGTAGTCTGGGTTACCATTCCATGTAAAATGTCGAATGAGTAATAGTATTCGGGATAAGCCTGAAATTCTGTTGGATCGAGAACGGTGAATGTATCGACAATTACATCCATATTATTCGAACTTGTACTATACAGATCATTGCCAATATCAGCATAGTTAGAATATATATTGCAACGATCTGTAACATCAAACGTGATGTTGGAATACTGGTAATTATAAATCCCACCACCATGTTCTGCAGAATTGTCTGAAATGGTAACATTCTCCAAGGTCAGATCTGATGTGTAACAGTAAATCCCACCACCAGATTGAGAGGCAGAATTGCCCGAAATGACAACGTTCTGTAACGTCACGTTTTCGGCGTAAGTAGAGGAAATCCCACCACCATAATCAGCAGAATTATCTGTTACAGTAACATTAATCAAAGTCGTGTTAGAGGAGCAGATAATCCCCGTACCTAAATTGCCAGTTACAGTGATGTTGATAAGAGTTGGATTACCACCACAGGCTATCCCACGCCAACCGTTGGTAATAGTCATTCCTGCAACCGAACTGTTTTGTCCACCCAAGAATTCCAGAACGGAATTGTATTCTTGAAAATCAGCATCAAGGATGGTAATACCCTCACCACTGCCTATAAGGAACACGTGACTGAGACATGAAATGGGAAACTGTTCGCCATTGGTATTTGGACTGTAAGTGCCGGGGCCGAGGAGAATTGTTTGTGGATGCATAGAATCCGGGGCAATAATGGACAGGGCGTAGGTAATCGTCTGCAGAGCATTGTCAAAGGAGGAACCGTTGTTCGAATTGTTCCCACTTGGAGAAACATACAAGTTGCCAAAGATTACCGGCAATTCGTATGGAGTTATATGTTCAGTGCTATCATCATAGAAGGATGATACAGCATAGTATTGTATTCCATCATGAGGATTTTCATCGGTGAAGGTGGTATCCACCAAAAGGTTCGTGTTCAGCATCTGTTGGTCGCAATAAAAGTTATAGCCTAAGAGTCCGGCAGTAATTACAGGAGGTTCCCAGTTGAGAGTGACAGGAGGTTCCCAGTTGAGAGTGATTGAATTTTCTCCCACAAATGCTTGTAAACTTCTAGGAGTATATTCGTCTGCAATTCCAATTGGATGATTATCGCTTCTCTCCAAATTTACTCCGTTGTATCCATCACCTAACATATAATCTATGGAGTAAAATCCGAGTTGGTTATTTGTCTGAATTTCGAATTCTGCAAAGACACTGCCGCTATCGGTTCCTGCTACACCTGATCCTCCCCACCAGTAATATCCGTCCGGGGCAGGGCTTGCATTTTCCTGCATATCAGAAACCAGGCTATCATAATAAATCGTTTCGGTATATACACCGGTACAGGGGATGGAATCACCCGGAATCGTCCATCCTTCGGGAAGAGAAATCCCAAAATAGGGTACTTGACCTCCTCCATT
>JALGZU010000178.1 GCA_025774735.1 candidate division LCP-89 bacterium
CGGCGCTTGGTCCAGGAAAGCGAATATCCGATCCAGCCTGTCAATTGACCCGTCTTTCGCCTCAGCAACCATTCAATGCCATAGGCATAGCCATCCCCGGAAAGAAATGCATCGGAGGCATCGAATGACGGATCCGAAATGAGCATATTGAAGGTGGTAACGTTATTCATGTCGGTGTAGTAGGTCTCCGTCGTGAATTCGAGATCCGGGCGCGGCTCCCATTCAAATCCGAGCACGATCTGATCGGAGTAGGTGGGTTCCATGGTCTCGTCGACCGGGGTCCAGATGTCGAAACTGCTCATCCCTTCGCCGAAATTGATCAGGTTGATCCACTGTGTATATCGCCCACCGGCTGCCTTAAAACGCATATCAGGGCCGTTATGGAAAACGAGAGCCAGGCGGGGATCTAACCGGTAGTGGTCTCCAGCCTGGTGATAGTAGCCCCTGAGACCGGGTTGGATTTCGAACATGGGGTGCAGGCGCCATCGATCCTGTACGTAAATGGAATAGTTGTAGGTCGCGTCATCAACATCGACCCACCGCATCTCATCATTGCCCATCTCGAGTTGAAACTCATAGCGGCTGATCCAGATACCGGCTTTGAGCCGATGATTCTGGCTGCCCATATATTCCAGATCGGTTTTGAGTGAGTAGTCCAGAAGTTCGTCGTAAGCGTCCTCCATGGTGACTCCATCGTTCACAAACGCCCACTTGGAACGATAACGGCTGACCGCCGTACCGACGGTGAAAAACAGATTTCGGCCTAAAACATGGCGCAGACGGCTGGTTAAAGTGCGATTTCCCCAGGTCAGTTCCACATTTATTGGGCTATCCACAGGGCCGGTTTCGAGATCGAAGTGGTCAGAGCCCCAGTAACCGGCCAGTAACAGGCTGGTTTTATCCGACAGATCAAGGTTCACTTTGCCGTTGGCGTCGTAGAAGTAGTAGTCCGGCAGGTCCAAATCTTCGTCAGCATTCCGCATCATTTCGATGATCGGCTCCATGTAGGTGCGCCGCGCTGAAATGGCATAAGAGCCCCGTTTCTTGGGCAGGGGACCTTCGAGTGCTCCTCTGGAGGAAATAGTGCCCAGGGAGATCATCCCTTCCGCCTCTTTTCGGTTCCCTTCGTTGGTGATGACATCCAGGACGCTACCAGATCGGCCGCCGTACTCGGCGGGAAATCCACCCTTGATCAGTTCGATGCGTTTGACGGCGTCTGCATTGAAGGTACTGAAAATTCCGAACAGGTGGGAGGGATTGTAGACCACATTGTGGTCCATCAAAATCAGGGTTTGGTCGGGGCTTCCACCGCGCACGTAAAGTGCACTGCTTATATCAGAAGAGGCTTTGACGCCTGGAAGTTGCTGCATGGTGCGCAGAACGTCCATCTCACCTCCGAGGGAGGGCATCTTGCGGATGGTTCCGATGTCAATGGGAATGGTGGAGACTTCGGGACTCAGTCGAGTTTCACGCTCATTTTCATCGTCCAGTACATAGACCACTTCTTCCAGCTGGACGGTTGTGGGGAATAACTCGATGCGGATCGGTTCCATTAACTCCCCGGTGACCTCAACTTCTTCGGTACCTGTATGATAGCCGAGGTAGCCGGCAATGAGGGTATATGTCCCGGGGTCGAGGTTGGCGATGACAAAATAGCCGTCTAAGTTTGTGGAAGCGCCGCGCGAGGTTCCTTTGAGCATGACGTTGGCAGCGGGGAGGGGTTCCGCACTGGTAGCGTCGATGACGAAACCGCGAATGGGATTTCGGACCTGGCCGATGGCGGATGAGCAGAAAACTGTGACCGATATCAGCAGAAGAGTAATTAAGTATTTCATACAGTATCTCAATCTCAAATTCTCGGGTGAGAAATATAAAGCTAAGACGTGAAATATACAACGTTTATGTAATGATTGTTTTTTCGGATATCAATCCGTAAATCTGGAAATTCGAAATCTTTTGGAATTTATGTTGGCCGTTACATAAAAAAATTGCTAAAGAGAGATAGGCGTGTTATGGTCTTCTGTGTAATATCAGGTGGACTACAAACCGTGAGGGATATAGTATTCGGAATATTTCAGTTGGATGGGTTAAAACCTTACCCCCAAAACCAATCCCGGCCAGAAATAGTAGTTACGGCTGCCCTTCGTCCAGGTCGGTTCCGAAGGACCCCAGAGGGCGACGTCGTCCGCACTTTCGACGTCGGTGGTGAGCAGGTTGAGCGTGAGTCCGCCGTAAATAGCCAGGCGGGAACTTAGATTTCGTCCATAAATGAGCCGAAGCTTGGAGAGGGTATCCGTATGGTCGCGGCTGCGGCCTTCGAAACCGACATAATAGACAATGATGTCCAGATCAGCGAAACTGTCCCTCTGGAGGTAGTACTCTTTTCCGAAACCCCAGCCGGCCATCCAGTGGAAGGGCTTATCGTAGGGATTGATGCCGAAGGCGAGCAGAGGATAGTAGCGCCCGTTACCGCTGCGCACCGCCATTGTCAGAGCGGCGGTTTCGCTGATCCAGGCGTCGAACCGCAGGGGCACTTCTTCGACATAGCTGAGAAGGCCAAAAGGAATTCCATCGACGGACCGGGCATAGTTTATCAATCCGGCCTGGATGCCCGCCACGTCTCGGGCAACATTGACGAGACTCATCTCGATACCGTCGAAATCGTCGGAGTAATTAAGCAGACCTGACAGGAAGATACCATCCACCGGGCCGACTGAACAGTTAGTCAGCCCGGCCAGATAGATACCCGTTGAATTTCGCAGAGCGCAGTTTGCAATGCCAGCGAGAAGTATTCCCGTGGATTCATCTTCTGCATAGTTGGCTATGCCCGATAAGCCGATTCCGGTAAAAGAGTTCACCGTGCCGTTGGCAATGCCGGCGGCGTAGATACCCGTCATATCACTCTCCGCGAAGTTGGAGAGACCGGCGAGGCTTAGACCGTCCACTTCGGCTCTGGTATAGTTTACCAGCCCGGCCAGCGCCACCGAATTCGCATCCCTCATGACCACGTTGGCAATGCCGCTCAGCTGGACGCCGTTGGCCGATCCTTCAACCAGATTGACCAGCCCACATATCTGCAGACCGCTCATAGACTCGGTTTCCCAGTTGAGGAGGGATCCGAGTTCGAACTGTTTAACGCGTGCCACTCTACCGGCGAGGATGTTGAAGGAGAAATCCACCTCGACATTGCCCTTCGGATGTGTACCGAATCCGGGGACGAAGGAGACCTGAAAGGGAGCATAGACGGTTTCGTCGTCAGCATTATCAGCGGCGGTTACGGGGAGTACGACCACCAAACAGATGATTATCACCAGGACTGGTGTTATTGACTGCAGTGGAGACCAGCAGTGTGCAAACTTCATAATGTCCTCTTCTTCATAAATCAGGAACCGGTAAATGCCGACTCAATTTTTTCTAACGATGCGATCAACCTGTCTTCAGTCGTCTCGTCATGATGACCGATCGACAGCAGTGACGCTGCGCCGAACGCCGTCATCCAGATTGTCTCCATAAGAAGGTCACGCTCAGAGTCAGGCAGGTTGGTTACATCCCTCTCCTTATTCAATTCGAGGCGGATGATGGTCTTGAATTCAGAGGCGAAATCTTTTGAAGCGCGGTGAATAAAGAGGGCTTCGAAGAGGTTGCGTTCGTCTCCGGCGAAGCGGAGCAGGCCCAGCATCAATCTGCGGGAGGTGCTATCAGTCTCAGTGGCCGATACATAACGGAACAGGGTCTCCCGGGCCAATTTCAGTGCAGTGCGGCGCAGGTCCTCCACGGAGTCGAAATGGCTGTAAATCGGCGCAACCGAGGAGTTGATCCGGTCCGCAATCCTCCTGGCGCTGAGCTCGGTCAAGCCATTTTCGCGCACGATATCGTAAGCTGCCCGGATAATGTCAGCTTTGGCAAACTTCCGCTTGGGGGGCATCACATCATCTTCATATAATGAATGTAATATAACAGGAGTTATATTATAAATCAAGCATAATATTCTCGGTTTTTGCAAGAGGTTCAACCTCGACGAAGATGCAAAAAAGCCCGGCTCAGCGGGCTTTTTTTGCAGTTTTCACAAGGGAATTTAAATTGGCCACGTAAGCGGTTAGAGGCCGGTTTCCAGGTAGAGCTCACCGTTGAAAACAGGACCCGGCAGTCCATCGACCGATCCGGACAGGATGACGGTATAGTTGTTCCCGGAGATCAGGGTGAAGGGATCCAGGGTGGTATAGGGTACCAGGGAATCGGAGAAGTAGACATCGAATTCATAAGTGCCGGCCTCGAGTTCAAGATACGCCGAGGTCTGGTAGTGCACCAGAGTCGAGACCAGCAGGCTGTCGTCCGCATCGTACATGTTCAGATCGGGAGCGTCGGCGGAGACGTGTATGAAACGCAGGAAGACCTTCCCGGCGGCAGGGAGCGCCAGTGTATCCGGGAACGCCAGCAATTCCGGGTTTATTGTCGCTTCAAGGTCGTTGGCGATAATCGTGTATTTTTCGGCTTCAGCGAGAACGATGGTATCGCTAGCCACGGAAATGTTCGTGTTCGACAGGTATACCCGGAAGATGCGCGATCCGGTGACGAAGGAGTAGTAGCCATATTGACCGCCGTAGACCGCTCCCTGAAATATGTATTCGTAAAACGGCTCTTCGAGAGAGAGATAGGTGAAGTCAATCTCCCCGGTGCTCGCGGCGGCGTGGATAAAACCGACGCGCCCGTACTCGTTGACCGGCTCGCTGTTGGTGATCCCTTCATCGCAGCCGGAGAAGACGATGCTTACGACGATGATGAGCACCAGGCAGATAACACTTAGCGTATTTTTCATGGTATGATCCCGTATTGCCCAGGAATGGTCCCGCAATCTATGTATATAAACGCAGCAGACTGGTAGCTTGTTTCAATTAGTACGGGAATCGTATGACGGCGATTACGGATTCCGAGATCCAACCTCAAGCCGTCAGAGCATGCTCCAGGTAAATGTTAAGACAATAAAAAGCCCGGTCAGAGGGACTCACCGGGCTTGCATAGGATCGAGGCTTCTATTTCAGCAACAGCATCTTTTGGGTCAGGGTGTGTTCTGCGGTGGTGAGATGCGCGAAGTAGACGCCGTTTGGTAATCCATCGCCTGAAAATGTGGCACGGTGGCTACCGGCTTGGTGGCATCCATCAACCAGGCGTGCCACCTCGCGCCCCGAGACGTCATACACGGTCAGAGTGACATTGCCGGCTTCCAGCAGGGTGAAACTGATTGTCGTGGTCGGATTGAAAGGATTAGGGTAAGCCTCCATCAGGATGATAGTTGTCGGAAGCTCATTTGAATCGGTCGAGTGTTCCTCTATGTCCCAGCTACTTACAGTGAACTGCGCAGGATCGAAAATGCCATCGCTGCCAGCCTGTTTTTGAAAAGCGAAGGATGCTTCATCCCAAATAATTCCGGGATAAACACCGCATCGACCATACATCGTATATGTACCCGATGGAGCACTTGCAGGGACATTGACCGTTAATGAGCGCTGAATGTTGGCGAAAGGTGGCAGCTCCAGGGAACGATTAATCAGGGTGTAAACATCACCGGTCGGTATCTCCAGGTCGATCCAGCCATCGCCAGCAGAGGTAGCGGATTCGTTGCTGACCAACTCTGCGTCATAGCTTACAAGACCTCCACCCGAGGGAACCGGATCACCAGAGGTCAATGTCAAGGTAATTTCCCAATCGTAGGTTACCATTTCCATATGTTCCAGAACCAGGATCACATCGGGTTGAGACTGGCTCAGTGCACCAAAGACACTCAACCCTGGCGCCCATTCGTCCGTGATGCAGAGACCACCGCCGTTAAGGGTGGAGTAACCTGGAAGCGAGGTATGGGTGTGGGAGACACCGGTCATTGAATGAGTCACCGGATCCCACTGGTGAATGGCTCCGTTAGCTCCAGTCCAAGTTGAAGCATGCGCCCACAGCCAGGGACCATCCGGCGAATAATCGTCCCAGGCCAAACCCAGGATTGCCCACAATGAATGTGACCACTGTCCTAAAACATTACCATCGCGGTCGAATTTGTAGATGTCTTCTCCCCAGGCGCCTGAAGAATAGAAGACATCTTCGCCGGGGTCATAAGCCAAAGCACGAACGGCATTGAGTTGCGCAGGTCCTGGGAATGTA
>JALGZU010000179.1 GCA_025774735.1 candidate division LCP-89 bacterium
ATCCCGTTGACGAATAAGACCAGGTTCGTGCCGGTCAACTCTACCAGCACGTGAGACCAGGCGCCCAGCGCCAGCGGCGTCGAACCGGTCACCACGATCTCCCCCATCCCCTCCGGTGTCATCACTGCCGTCGCCAGTCCATCTACTACCTTCAGCGTCCAGGCGTCCGGCTGCGAAGCTGCGTGGAGCAGTACCTGCTCTTCACCGCTGTCATCTTCCAGGTAAACCCAGCATTCCCCCGTCCAGACTTCGCCCGGACTTAGAGAGGGATCCGCGCTCACATCCCCCCAGCACCCCGCACCTGCATCGATGACGTAGTACTCCTGCCCCAGGGCACTCTTGGTGTGAATCGGGATTGTGAGGAATAGTAGAAGGGAGATAAAGGGGAAGGAGTAACGTTTGATCCTGTTACCGGCAAGCTGTCCTGTGTGCATAACCCACCTGTTTATCCCCAGGTCTTCAAGACCCGGTAAAAATATTTCTCCGTTTGGTTTAAAACGCCCACATCCGTAAATCCGTTCCCCGAAACGGTGGCGACTTCTTCGTAACTGGCAAAAGTGGGATCCGAACTTCGCAGCACTTTGAAGAGCCCCGTGTATTCAGGCGTCGACCAGTGCAGCTTGATGTCCGGAGTCTGGTGCGTAACCGACAGGCCCGCGACCGCCGTAGAAGGATTCTCGACCGTGATCAGGTCGATATCGTCCAGGTTGGCAGTGCCAAGGTTATACGGAGGCTGGGCTGCCGCGTCCAGGTAGCCCGTCATCCCTAAGGTCTGGCAGCCGGCGTCGTCTAATATGTCCCGCCCGATGGCGTCCACGGCCACCCGGTCTTCACCCAGGATGATCCCGTCATGGATCATGTTCGGCGGACTCCAGGTCGATCCGTAGTAGGTTCCGAAAATCGCATCGAGGATAAAGAGGCTCTCTTGGATCGGCAGTGTATCCCGGATTTGTTGGTTCAGGGCGGGAATGAAGGGATTGCAGTAATTGCCGTGCATATTCTGGGGGGCATGGATGACGCCGTAGTAATTCTTCATGCTGAACGACGCCCCCGCGCTCTGGTGGCTCTTCAAGGTAGCCACGTTGATCAGATAATCGCAGTAATCCGTGATGATGCGCGACGGATGCTCCCAGACGTTGTTGACGATCAGGTACATGTCGTCGTAGCCCACTCCGGGGCTGTTGGTGGCGAAAACTCGCACTCCTTCGGATCCCGTATTGATCTCGTAACCGGCCGCCATCATCTCCGCTTCGGTCCGGTCGAAGAGGATGATGTTGTTCGCCGGAAAATTGCTGCCGTCTATGGTCATCTGCTGCAAACCGTTGGTCAGAGCCGCCAGCACCTCCGGGTGAGCCGGCATGTTGCTGTTGATGCAGTTGATCTTGATCCCGATGACGCTCTCCAGGTTGATGCCCGGCAGCACCGACCGGTAAGCCTCGCCGATGTCGTCGATGCCCGTGTAGCGCCGCATGGCTTCATCCATCATCACCTGAGCAATGTCGGCCATAACCTGGCTGCCTGAGTGAGCCGATTCGTCCTGTACCATCACCACCCGGACTTCATCCAGCAAATCCGAAGCCTTCGATGGGCGGATAAGATGAGGTGTAATCCCGGGAGGCAGGCTGAGAGCCGCAGCTGCCGCTGAACTCATCTTGATAAACTTGCGCCGGGTGATCTTCATCGTCTCTAATACTCTCTATATCCTGTCGTTATCTTCTCTACCGTCCCCGGTCACCAGGTCTTCACGACGCGATAAAAGTACTTCTCGGTCAGACCGAGAACTCCCGCATCTGTGTAAGTCGTCTCGAACGTCGTCCCCAGCTCCTCAAAACTGGCAAACTGAGGATCCAGGCTCCGCTGCACCTTGAACAATCCCGTGTACTCCGGCGTCGTCCAGTTCAAGATCACGTCTGGATCGCTGTGAACGACCGAAACGGTATCGACCGCGGAAGAAGGATCGTCCACCTCCACCACATCGACCTGCGAGAGGTTGGCGGTGCCTAAATTGTAGGGAGGCTCCGCCGCTGTGTCCACGTGCCCCGACATGCCGAGGGTGGGACACCCCGCGTCCGCCAGGATGTCGCGGCAGTAGGCGTCCACCGCCACCCGGTCCTCGCCCAGGATGATCCCCTTATAATTCATGTTAGGTGAACCGCCGGGACCCCCGTAATAACACCCGAATATCCCATCAACGATGAAGAGTGTCTCCTGGATCGGCAGAACGTCGCGAATCTGCTGGTTCAGCGCCGGGACGTAGGGGTCGCAGTATCCCCCGTGCAGCGACCCGGGAGACTGGATCGAGCCATAGTGATTCTTCATAGTAAACGTCACCCCGCCGAAACTGTGATTCTTCAACACCGCGAAACTGACCAGGTAGTCGCAGTAATCCGTCATGATTCGCGAGGGATGCTGATTCGATCCGTTCACGTTGATGGTCTGGTTGCTGTAACCGCTGTACTGGTTGCTGAAACAGCGCACCCCGGTTGCCCCCGTGTTGATGGTATACCCCGCGTTCTGAAGTTCCCAGGTGCTGCGCTCCCAGATAATGATGTTGTTCATCGGAAACGGAGTGCCGCCGAACTGCATCTCCAGCAGGCCGTTGACCAGCCCGTTGACCACTTCCGGATGGGTCGAGAGCGAGCTGTTGATGCAGTTTACCTTGATGCCGATTACGCTCTCTTCGCTGATGCCCGGAAAGACCGACTGATACGCCTCACCGATATCCGTCATACCGGTGTACTGGCGGATGGCTTCGTCCATCATCACCCGGGTGACGCTGGATTGTATCTGCGTCCCCGAATTCGAAGCGCTGTCCCGCACCACCACGATCCGGGGATCGTCCGTCGGACCGGAACCGCGCGCCGTTCGGCTGAGGATATGAAACGGGCCTGTTGGAATGCTCAGCGCAACCGCCGCCGCTGCTGCCGACTTGATAAATTCGCGGCGGTCAACCCCGTTCGAAGGTCTGGATTGATCCCGCTTCGGCTTTCCCATTGCAACCATCCTTGTCTGAAGTTGACCCGATCTGAAGATAGTCTATTAGTCCCTTAATCTAATTAATTTACGAAAAAAACGACCGGAAATCAAGTAATAACATTTTCCATTGTTACATTTTTGCCATGCCACATCAGAACCGCGCGCTCAAGCGTACTTCGAGGCTCCAGGTGTAATTGGATTCGCCGCTGCTATACGAAAACATGTAATCGCCGTCGTAACGGAACCGTAGCAGCAGCCTGCGCAGCAGTGACCAGTCCAGGCGGCTGTATCCCCCCAGCAGCAGGAGCGACTCCTCCACCGGTTCACTCTGCTTCGAAAAGGTCGCACTTAAATCCATCCGGTAGACCCCCTCCCCCAACCGCCACGGCAGGGCAAAACGCTGGTCCAGGTAACCCCCGGGTGAGATGGAAACGCTTCGCAGCAGCGGCTCATCGACGCTGCTGACGTAAACCTGCCCGCGAGTGTACGTCCTGGAAGACCAGCGCCGGTACCACTCTACCCCGGGTCGGTGCTCAATCTCGTCGCCCTCGGAGGTAAAAATCCTCTTCAGGCTGTATTTCCAGAAAATCTGGTCGCTGGATCGCGGCTTCCACTCTACCCTCGTCGTGAAGTACTGCTCCGTCGGCGACACAGTCGAACGCACCTCCGATATGGATTGATAGTAGAGCCAGTGCGAGTGCGGAGCCCAGGTCACCTGCATGGCGTCTGAATCGTACCGGTAACTCATCACGTTTGATGGATAATCGCTCCAACTCGAACCAAGATCGAAGAAACCGATATCCTCGTTGATACTGAGGAGCGAATCCTCGGCGTTCCGGGCGACATTCAACCGCAGAGACACAGGATTTAACAGCGACAAGTACACCCCTGGAGTCAGGTCGATCTGAGCGATCCCCTCCCGCTCGAATCCCAGGTTTCTCTCCTCTGCTGAAGCGTCGTAATCGCCCTGCCGGTAAGCTGCTTCTCCGTGAATATAGGTCGTCAGCCCGGGGATCAGGTTCCGGGTGTACAGGGTCGCCCGCGGAGCCATCTCCTCGCGGTCCGGCTGATACGCCGCATCCCCTGTTGCCTTCTCGCTCGCCGACCAGCGCACTTCCGGGAAGAAATTGAGTTTCGCACCCGGTACGATCGACCAGCGCGTCAGCACCGACTTCGTCCGCAGGGAGATCTCCTCGGACGGGCTCCCCCCCAGGGAATCGAACCTGACCTGGCTCAAACGGGTGATCACGTGCAGCCGGCTGCTGCGGATGCGCAGCGCCTCCAGCAGGCCCGGTAAAAAGGCCGTTTCAATACCCAGCGATCCGATCCAGCGTTCTCGGTCCAAAGAATCCGCTGTCGCGTCGAAATAATCCAGTGTCCCGAACGTAGATGTCCCGCTTACAGGAGAGTACTGGCCGCTGAAACGGTAATTGCGCTCGCTTCCCTCCTCGCCCCGCCGCTCGGACGTCCCTCCTGAAAGCCGCAACCGGCCACTCGGTTCGTAACGGATGCTGAAGGCATCCTCCCCCTTCAGCGCGCCGAATTCGGTGGCGCGGCTGTCCAGCGTCGCCAGGCTGTCAGACAGGTTCAGCCATTTCCCGCTGAAGGTCCAGGCCTGGCGGTTGAAACTGCCCTCGAGCGCGTAACCCCTGGCGAATTCGGAACCGCCTTCGTCACTCTCCCCGGCGCCGAAGGCCGCCAGTAACTGGCCGTCCCCGCCGAGAAAATCCCCGCGCAGTTCCGCGGCTGCTTGAGCCCCCCTGATCGCTCCCGGGCGGCCACCGCTCAGGCTGTCGGCACGGCTCTCGCCCTTCTCGAATCCCGATACGGCCACCTGCAGGGCGTCCCCTTGCGAAACCACGATCTCCCCGGACGTATAGAACTCCCCGATCTCTTCCTCCTGCAGCCGGTACTGGTACTCCACCTCGATGACGTCACCTTGGTTCAACAACTCCCAGCCGATGAAAGTGAACCAGAAATTCCCCAGGGTGTAATTCAGCGAGTACTCGTCGTCGGAGAGGAGCCGGCTGTTCAGGTAAACCCGGGCGCTCCCGATCAGCAGGTCCTGGTGCTTGAGGATGTAGATCGGCCCCTGGGAACCGTTGAAATACTCGCGCTCCGCGTGAGTGATCACCTCCCCAGCGGTTACATCCCCCCGCAGCAGGCTCCGCCTCTTCCGTTCACTGCGGGGACCGGCTTCCAGCATGGCGGATCCCCCCCGCAGCGTGGTACTGCCGAAAAACGGATCGAATGTCTGCTGGGTCGTGATCCGGTTGCCACCCTCCGCGCGCCGCAGTAAATCCCCTTCGATGCCCCGGTAGGTCGCCCCGTACAGCACTTTGTCAGGATCGGTGTTGTCGTAGAGCCCGTTGATGCTGCGCCCCGAACCGTGCCGCAAATACGGCTGCAACCGCCCCCAGTACCGGTCCTCGTTCCCCTCATCATCCGTGCGGATCAGGTAGTTATAAGAACCCGTCAAGCCCAGTTCCGTTTCGCCCCCCGGCAGCACCCGTAGTCCCTCCTCGTCCCAGCGGATTCGGGGCTGTTTGTGGGGCTCAGCGTATGCTCCCGTCGCCTCCTCGTAGATCAGTGGCTCCAGGAAAAGCTCGCTGGAGAGGTTCAGCACGTCCAGAGCGGTTTCACCCTGCCCGAAAATCACCCCCGCGGCGCTGCCGGCCCGGCGGTAGCCGTCGGCATATCCCCCCCGGCTTGCGTCGAAGAGCACCCAGGTCTCCGGCTGACCCGTCTGCGGATCCTCCCGTTGATACTGCAGCAGGCCCCGGTCGGTGGCGAACCACAACTCCGTCTGCGATCCGTAAAGATCGAAAACCTCGTAGCCTGCCAGCCGCTTTTCCCTTTCGAACGGATAGATGCGCCGGCTCTCCCGTTCGCAGATGTCTACCTCGGAATCGTGCAGAAAATAGAGTAAACCGCCGGCTTCGGCTATGGCCTGCCACTCCGTGCTCCGCAAACCCTCCTCTATACCCATAAAGGACCAGTTCTGCTGTCGCGTCGAATAAATGTCGATGCCCTGCTCGCCGAAAAACCAGAGCTCGCTTCCATAACGGCGCAGCTCCCGGTAAGCCCCCCCCTTCAGCCCGTCCGCAGCGCCGAAGCGCAGGAACGTCTCCGTATCCTTTTCGTAGCGCAGCACCCGGCCGATGCGAAATAGACGTAGTCATCTTCCACCACAATCTGCCCGATCTGTCGCGCCCCGGCGGGCCAGCCCGGCTGCGTCAGGGTAAATCCCTCCCACTGTTCGATCAGCCGGTCGAAGCGGGCCGCACCGCTGTCGCTGCCCACCCAGACGTAGTCCTCTTCGAACGCCAGGCAGGTGAGACGCCCGGGCGGTAATCCTTCGGCGGATGTGAAAACGTACCGCCCCCCCGAATAAAGGTCGATATAACCCGCAGCCGAATCGGAAAGAGCCCAGAGCTGTTCGCCGTCAGAGACGATTTCATAAGGTCTGAAATAGGGGAATTCGGGAAAAACTTCGGGAATGAAGAGCTCGCCTTCAGCGTCATAGCGGTAAAAGCCCGCTGGGGTCGTGGTCCAGGTACTGTTGTCGATGGACAGAACCCACTGCGGCTGACGGGTCCAGGCGGACGCAGATCGGCCTCCTGCAAGCGTAGCCGCTAACAAAAATACCATGAGGATGATGTGGCGGGATTTATCCAGAATGCTGCCTGCTTTGGTGGTCGGTTCGGTCTGCCTTGAGGTACCCTTCCCCGCACTGGACGCGCGGAATTGACTCGGTTACTAAAATAATACCACAACTTGCCCTTAAAATCAAGCAGAAAGAGCCAATTGCTCGACTGGCAAAGGACTGGATGATGATGGGGAGAAAAAAAAGGCAGGATTTCCAGTTAGCCATTTACGCCTGCTTTGTCCGCGGTCATTCCTGCGGACGCAGGAATCCAGAGAAGCTAATAGAACTCCGATCTGTATCCCCTTTTGCTTTCCCCTCATTCCTGGTTGTAGTAAATGTAGGTCGGATTCTCTGAATCCGACGTTACGTCCTGTTGCGTCAGGTCTTGAACGAAGTGGAGACCTGACGCTCACCAAAAAAGCGATCCCGAAACCTCGGGATCGCCAATTCTCTTTTTGCATATCGCGTAGGGGTCGGTCTTGCGCCGACCCGCTGATTATTTACTTCATC
>JALGZU010000180.1 GCA_025774735.1 candidate division LCP-89 bacterium
TCTGATAACCGGGTATTTTCTTGGCTTCAATTTCAGGAAATACTTTATTATGAAGAAGATTTTTATATTTATCGGCATTCTCCGGGGTGGTCCAACCATGCCATACACGTTTGATTGCCATATGAATTCTCCCTGATTTTTCAGTATCCGACACAAAATTCATCTAAAATGATTTGTTATGCTGAACCTCTCGTTTTGCAAAGACTTCCTGTTTCAATTTCCACGTTTTTCGATTATCATTTGAAATATAAGCTTCCCATTTAAAAGACGTTTCTTCAATATCTTTAAATTCCCATCTCGAAATTTCACTTTTGTCTTTGACCATTATTTCGTCCTGAATAATTTGATTTTCAGTATGGGTAACTTTGAAAATATTCAGATTGGATAGAATAGGACCAATCCATAAAGTCTTAATACAGTCTTCCTTAAAATCATAAAAACGTATTGTTGTCCCATATTCACCCTCAGGATATTTATCTGATAATCGGAGATTTCTTTCAGGACATATCCAGTTATCCTGGATAGCTCTCCCTTCCAATATCCATGAAAAATGCCATTCGCCTGGCACCGTCCAGGTAGAACCATCGTCATTATGTCCAACCCAATCAAAATCCCAGGAACCTATAAATATTTCATAAGGTGTTAATTTTTCATGATGTTTCGGATGTCCGCAATTAGATATTAGTGTTTTAAGAAAAGCATTATTCATTTTTACCCTTTCTATTTTAGTTCAAGCTAACAATCAAGCTCACTTGCCACTGTGAAGCGCAGCGAGTGGGTGACATACTTCCTTCAAAGGGGTCACTTCCGGGCTGGTCTGATTATCAGATTATGCCGCCCAACAGAAAACCGGTTTCCACCCTACCCCTTCCTGGCCGTCAGGCAGGTGGAGAGTTCGGTCAGAGTCCGAATTTCGATGTCTGTAAACCCGGCATCTTCGACGCATCGGGGCAGTGAATCCACCGCCAGGATCTCCCGGGTCGGATCGATGATCAGCATGTTGAGCACGAACAGCGATCCGAAGAGCGGATTCTCCCCACCGGGATCGGAGTAGTAGCCGCGCACCACCAGGAGGCCTCCAGAGCAGTACCGCATCGACGTTTTCCCCGAACGAATCCCGGGTAATGTCCGCTTCCCTGAACCGAAGCCGCTCCCGCTCCGGATAGGCGCCGGTGATCTCCCTGGCTGCGGCCAATGCCTCCTTTTGGTCGAGGATCGTCGACCGTAAATCCGGGTACTCCCGGCAGAAAAGAGCGGAATACAATCCCGAGCCGCCGCCCGCATCGACCATCTCCCGGCAGCCGGAAAGATCCACGGCGTTCTTCAACGCCTCCGCTTCGCCCAGCGTGCCAATGTTGTTCATGCCCAGCGTGAACGTCCGGATGTCCAGCTCTTCTGTGATGGGAGCTTCGCCGGATCGAACCTTTCCCCCGACAACATCAGCAAGTTTGAGCCAGGCTGGTGTTTGACCGCTGAGAATATTGGAAAAATCGCCCATGTACTGCGGCTGCCCTTCGACCAGATGCGTCCGGCTGAACGGCGAATTCGCATACCTGTCGCCTTCAAGACTGATCAGTTCCATGCCCGCGCAGGCGTCCAAAAGCGCCTTCAGGAGGCGCGGCACGGCTCCGCATTCCCCGGCGATTTCTTCTGCCGTCATCTTCCGGTCCGCCAGGATAGTAAACACCTTGAGGCGGACGGCGGCGAAGAGGACATACATTGACCAGGGCCGGGTGATCAGGTCGGAGATTGTATTTTTCATGAATACACCACCTTCTTATGAGTTTAAGCTGTCGAATCCACCTCCGGTTTTCCTAACGCATCACGTCTTCATGCCTTGGGAAAGTCCACTTTCTCCTCACCCCTTCCTCCCCGCCACCACCAGCCGCCTGGCCCGGTCGTCGTAGGGGCCGCCGGCCAGGTCGCCGTAAACCGACAGACCGGTGAAACCGGTTTCCCGCAGTAATGTGGTTAACTGATCCACCGAATACAGCCGTAAGGAGAAGCGCTGTTCGTATTTCTGGTTCCGGTGAAACAGGATCCAGCGGTTCTCTATCCAGTCCCAATCATCCCGGATGCGGCGCTCCTCCAGGAGATACACCTCCCCGTCTTCGTGCCAATCCCTCTCCTGGAAATTGCGCTGGATGTAGTCCTGGCTGGCCACGTCGATGAGAAAGGTACCCCCAACCTTCAGCGAGGCAAACACGTTGGCGATAATCCTGGCGTCGTCGTCGGCATCGTCGAAGTACCCGAACGATGTGAACAGGCTTAAAACCGCGTCATAAGCGCCCTCCCGCCGGAACGAACGCATGTCATCGCGGACGAACTCCACCATCAAGCCGTCGCGTTCAGCTTCCTCTGCGGCTATTTTCAGGTAAGCCTTCGTCCGGTCGACGCCCGTGACCGTAAATCCCCGCCGGGCCAGTTCCAGCGCGTGCCTCCCCACCCCGCACCCCAGATCGAGCACAGCCATCCCCGGTTTCAACTCCAGAAGCCTGAGGATAGTCTCCACCTCACCGACGGCGGCCTTGCGGCGTTCCGGGGAAAACAGGAACGGAGCCGTTTCTTCCCAGAAGGCATCCCGTTCGTGCCAGGGTGTATTCTCGGACATGGACATCCCGCCAGTATTATTTACCCGCCTAAATCGTGGGCGGTCAGCTCATCGTACCCCTGCAGGAGCGCATCCTCCCAGGTTTCGTACCGGACGATGCCGATTCCTTCCGCCAGGTAGAAAATCTCGACCGCGGTCGATCCGATCTCTTCGACCGTTACCTGGACGCAGGAGCGGGTACCCAGGTAAGTGGTCACGGCGGTATTGAGAGAGGTGATGGTGAAGGAGACGCCGCTTTCGAGGCTGATCGTGCTCCCTAAAGTCGCCGGATTAGCCACGATCAAATCGAGATACTGTTCATCGAGGTCCGGGCCGGAGTAATACCATAATCCATCCTCATCGGCCGCCCAGCCGACGTAATCGCTCAGGGGGGGCATCTCGATAAAATACACCATGGCCCCAGACACGAACGCCTGCATACCGATGATCTCCACGTCGTAGGTGCCCTGAGGCGTACCACTTGGTGAATAGGCCATGTAGGACCACAGGTATCCCGCGCCCAGAGGAAAGTAGGGGCCGATGTCGCCGACGGTCTGGGAACCCACAGGACCGCCGCTGTCACCCCCTGAGCAGCCCACAATCGTAATGCTAAGTGCGGCGAGAATCATCATGGTGGGAATGAAAGTTCTTAAAGTCATGTTATCTTTCTCCTTATTATTTAACAGTTGCGCCAGGTTCAGAACTTGATAAAACTTGAGTTTAGTTCGTACCGTTCGTAGATAAATTCGCCAGAGATTCCGCTCTGCTTTTGATGCCAAGCAGACACTTCCTCATCATGAGGATTTCAAAGGTATCGATAAAAAGCCAGGGCATAAAGTCAGGATATTCCCAATGGTATGTGGCGCGCAGTCGGCTGACCAGCCGCGTGTGATTCGGTCCCTGAGGGTAAAGCCCCCACACCCAGGTGTTACCTCCCCAGGGGCCTTTCTCAAACTGCCACACGAGCGTCTTGTTCGGTTCCATGGAAATTACCCTGAGGCCGAAGCCCTCATAATCGCCAAGTGGAATCATATCGCCCGCCTCCAGGTTTTGAAATTCCGGTATGATCCTTTCAGCGCTGGGATTCCCATCATTATCGAAATAATCAAAGCTGTAAAATCCGCCCCGTTTATACCCCATCTGCACGATCCAGGGCCAGATATCCTCAGGTGAAGCTTGCACTGAAACAGCGCGCGTCGCATTCATATCCGGATCGGCTACCAGCTCATCGCCCGGCATGGGCCGGTTGACTTCTTCGCTCTTTGCTCCCCAATTATGCTGCCAGGGGCGGACTATCGTCATATTTATGACAAATAGGAAGAGGGCGACAGCCACAGCTATAACAGCCCTTTTAATCCACTTCGTCGTCTTTTTAGCTAATACACCACTCTTCCCCCTCCAGGCGATAAATGAAGATGGCAGGGTATCCGCCAGATAGACGAATGCTGCAATCTCCAGCACGCTGATGCTGCCACGCAAGACTCTGATCTTATAGTAGAACACGAACAGGCAGATCACTGTAAACCACGACAGAGCGAATGCCAGGGCTCTTCGGGTGAGCCGGATATCGGATTCATCCAATTTCTCGTTCCCCGTATGCACGAGCTTCCAGAATCCGGTACGGATATGCACTCTATAGAAAGTAAAAACTATGATCGCCAGGAATACAACTTCCAGGACGACGAGGGTGGTGTTCCAACGCAAAGTTACAGCGAGTTTATAAAAGACCAGCAGCGCTGCAATGCTCAGGTAATTGACAAAGATCAGGGCCTTTCGAAGTAACGTTGAGCTTGTAACTTCCATCCTATCCTCCGAGTTACAGTTCGTTCAACTCTTGTCCTGCCCTGACAGATGAATCTTGAGAGCGAATATAATCCTCTCCCAATCCATAATCAAGTCTTATTCAGAAAAATCCAGACATAAAAAGGCGGGGGTAAAATCCCCGCCTTACACAGTCCGTTTTCCTGTAGTCGACCCCTTACATCTCCGCCAGCATCTTCTCCGCACGGGTCTTGATGTAAGCGTAGTTCAGGCCGTCCAGGCCGTTGAAGTTGGCGGCCCGGGTGCACTGGTCTTTGGCGTTCTCCACGTCGCCTTTGCCCCGGTAGGCCAGCGCCAGCCGGTAATGGTTGTAGGGATTAAAGCCGAAGGGAGCCTGCTGCAACTCAGTCACGGCGGTGTCGTAGTCCTTCTTCGCCAGGGCAATCTGCCCGTTCAGCTGGTGGGCCAACCGGATCTGCACCGGGTGCCGGGCGGCTTCCACCACCGCCTGGAACTCGGCCGCCTTGGTGTCGGCAGCAGCGAAATTCCCCTTCTTCAGAGCGGTTCTGGCGCTGTTAAACAGATAGAATCGCTGGTTGTTGGCCTTCACCTCGTCGGCAAGATTGGACGCCTGGATGGTTGCAATCGACTGGTCGAATCTGGTTTGAGCGTCGTCGGCCTCCCCCATTTCAAGCAGGATGTTGCCCGTCGCGTTCAGGTCGCCCGCCATACTGGCGGCGTCGTTGTTCTTCATCGCGATGGCGTACTGTTTCTCGATCTCGCCCATCGCCTCCTTCATCTTGCCTTCAAATGTGTAGGAGACCGCAGTGGCGAACAATGCGGCCCGGCGTTCTCCATCGGTGCGGGCAACGCCGAAAAGCTCCTCGAGTTTTTTCCGAGCAGCACCGTACTCCCCCTTCAAATTCAGGTTCAGAGCGATGCCGGTGAACGACGCTACGAAATTGGGATTCTGTTCCAGCGCCTTTTCGTACATGGCGATCGATTCGTCGAAACGGCCCATCTTCATGAGCAACTCTGCGTAGGAATCGTAGGGATTGGGATCGTCGGGAATCAGCTCGATGTACTTCTTGAAAGCCCTCTCGGATGCTTCGTAATTCTCCAGGAACCGGTACCCATACCCCAACTGATTGTGGGGCGTGGAGAAATTCGGATTGATCTCAACGGCTCGCTTGTTGGTAGTAACCACGTTCTCCCACTCCTGCTGCCCCAGGTAATGGATGCCCAGCAGGTTGTGAGCCCGTTCGTCGTTGGGATATAAGGCGATCAATTGCTGATAATACTCCCTCTGCTGCATCGGGAAACCGTTGACGCCGGCTTCAAAGCCCAGAATCCAGAGCCGTTCGCCCTCCGAGGCATATTCGACAAGCCCTGTGGCCATCTCTAAATCCGCGAAGAATCCCCGAGCGGTCGGTTGAGCAGGCGCCCGGAGCAGATAGGCCATGGCGAAGTTGGGATCCTTAGCAATCGCCTGCTCGAGATACTGCAGCGACTCCTGTACCTGCAGCCTTTCCTGCAGGTCGCGCGCCTGCAGGTACAGCTGCCGCGCCTCCTGCGATGCCGTCGTAATGGGAATTTTCCCATCGTCCTTCGTGGTTGTGCAGCCATAAGCGATGATCATAAGGACGCTCGCGGCGAGCACCACGGTGCACAGTGTCTTTTGTGACGTTTTCATCGGTTTTACCTCCACCGAATTGAGTAATTGGTGACTTTACCTGCTAACGGTCTTACTAATTCGGCAGTCTGCCCGGCTGCACTGTTAAAATTAACTTCAGTTAATTTCGAAGATATTACTTTTCAATCTGGGCAAGGGTATAGATCATCTCCAGGAAATTGGCAGATCGAAGAGAGTCGTGGTCAAAGTGTAAAAAATCATAATGAATCTGCATCTGAGAAATTTCATCCAGATTAGGAATGGGATTCATCATGAAAACGGCAAGGCTGTCCAATACCCTGAGTTCTCCAGAACTGAGGTCTGCCGCAGATACAATGCGATTTTCCAGAATCGGCAATGGCTCCAGGTAAGGAGTCTCCATCGCAAGTAGGGATGTAAGATCCATCGTCATCACCAGTAGGATGGCATAAGGACCGCGCATCATCAAAGCTGTATAAATATCGGGATTAAGCTTTCCCGCCCGCAAATTTCGCCAGCTTTCCGGAGCAAACTCAAATAACTTTTTCGAGAAATCCACCTTCTGCCGATCCGGATCTACGAGCATCCAGCGCTGTTTATCCTCATCCCAAACATCGCAGATGACGTGACCGAAAACAACGCCGTGGTCTTTGAGAAAGTACTTCGCGAATCCCGCCCGCATGACTGTCGGTATGCCCCAGGATCGCAGGATCGATGTCAACAGCAGAGCGTGGTGATGACAGGCGACAACCAGCCGGTTTTCAGGTTTGCGGTCACTGACCAACCCCCCCGGATCGCGAGCCAGCAACTCTCTCAACATGCTTTCGACCGTGGGAAATTCGGGGTCTTCGTAAACGCGCCCCTCGGGAAGAACGCCTTGAAGCTGCTGAGCTTCCAAAGGATGAATGAGCTGCTGCTTGATCAGGGCACAGAGGCTGTCTAGAGACCGGGGCATTCCGTCGTAAAGGTAGGCGTACTCACCCGGATCGGAA
>JALGZU010000699.1 GCA_025774735.1 candidate division LCP-89 bacterium
GAGGCCAGCCAGGCCTGAATCCGTTCGGTCCATATCGGCAATATCACTCGTTCCGTGGCGTAATGACCGGCCACGATCACCGTCAGCCGGTCCTCATATTCCAGATACGTATGGTACTTCATCTCCCCGGTGATGAATAATTCTGCACCCTGCTTCCAGGCGTTCTCGACCAACTGACCGCCGGATCCGCCGCAGACCGCCAGCCGGGTGACCTGCTCCGCAGGCCCCTCCATCACGTTCAGGGTCTTGACGCCCAGCTTCTCCTTGATCACGTCGATCATCTCTACGAGCGGCACCGGGTCGGGCAGACTCCCGATGGCACCGAAACCGTAGGCGACATCCCGGTTCTCGAGCGGATAGACGTCGTAAGCGACCTCTTCGTACGGGTGAGCCTCTATCATAGCTTCGACCACGGGATCGAGCTTCCAGGAGGGCAGGATCATCTCCACCCGTATCTCTTCTACTCGCTCAAGGGCGCCTTTTTTCCCGACTGTGGGCGAGGATTTATCACCACCCCAAAACGTTCCCTGGCCGGGAATGTTGAAGGAGCAGTGCGAATAATCCCCGATCCGGCCTGCGCCGGCTTTTGTCATGGCATCCCGCACAGCGTCTACGGCCGCTTCTGGAACAAATACGGCCAGCTTTTTCATCCAGCTCCCCGCCGCCGGAGCCAGGAAGGCCGGATCTTTCACGCCGAGCAGTTTCGCCAGAGCCACCGAAACGCCCTCGCTGGCGGCGTCCAGATTGGTGTGAGCAGCGTAAACGGCGATGTCGTTCTTGACCAGGTCGGTGATCTGCCGGCCCAGCCGCGAAGTCGCGTCCAGCCGGGTTATCGGTTCGAAAATCAGCGGGTGATGGGTGAGAATCAGGTTGACCTGATTTTCGACCGCCTCCTCGATCACCCGGTCGGTGACCTCCAGTGTCACCAGGATGTTCTTCAGCGACGCCCCGGGATCTCCGATCTGCAGGCCGGGATTATCCTCCGCCAGAGCGGCGCAGGGATGGCACCAGCTTTCGATGTGATCGATGATGTCCCGGATACGCAAGGAATACACCTTCCCTTTCTGTAAAGGCCAAAATTCGGCACAAAAAAAGTGCACCGATTGGAATCGTGCACTTTCAGATGTCTGCGGCCGCTTGGATGATGAGGCTGTAGAGGCGTTCGATCAGGGCTAAAGCCAGGAGATTATTCCGGGTTTTCCAGTGAAGTACCAGCATAAGCGCGCTTTCTGCCTCTAAAGACCTGCTTCCAACCGGTTCTCTCCAATACCGGCAACTTAAATATTTCTATCCGCTTACAGGTTGGATAGCGCTATTCGAATTGAAACTATATTATAAGCAATTTACCCCCCCTAAGTCAACCCGAAAATGCAAATTTTGTTTGAAGGATTCAAACGAATTTTTCACCCTCCGCCATTGTCATTCTCCATAGGAGTCCTACGGACCCGCGAACGCAGGGATCCAATCGTAGGGCGGGGGTGCTTCCCCCGCCTTTATGGTCATTGCGAGGATCCGCCGTACGGCGGAGACTCTCATTTTTAATCTGTGAAATCAGCGTAATCTGCGTAATCAGTGGTTCAGACAGAATAAATACCCCCCCATTTCCCCCCGAAAAAACTATCCCTTGACATCGCCGCAATTCTTGCGTATATTGAAACACACGCATTTATATGGGGATTGTTATGAGAACCCTGTTAATACTGCTTTTACCGGCGCTTTTATGGGCTCACGAGTTTGAATTTCAGCAGGAATTTGATACGATTCCGGTCGAGATCGAAAGCTGGCAAATATTCTTGCCTTGGGGAGGGGGGATGACTCAAAGCACTCCGGAATTTTGCGATATAGACTCTGATGGCGACTTGGATTTTTTTGCTGGAGATTTTAATGGAAGAGTATATTTTTCTCAAAATGACGGTACAAACACGAGCCCTTCTTTTGAAACGATCATTCGTGATTTTGCTGGGATTAACCTCTTAAGTACCTATATGGGTAGGACAACCCCGGAACTTTGTGATCTCGATGGAGATGGGGACTATGACCTTTTCTCCGGCGATGGAAGAGGCTTAATTCACTATTGGGAAAATATCGGCACATCACAGATAGCAAACTTCATTTTCATAACCGATTCACTGGATTACATCGAAGTTGTTGGACAAAACACTATAGAATTTAAAGACATTGATAGCGATAATGATTTTGATCTGTTTATAGGTGATTATTATGGGAATATCTGGTACTATAGAAACGACGGCAGTGCAACGTCTTGGGATTGGTATTATGTCACAGACGAATTTGCCAATGTGAACGTCGGTCAGAATGCTTCTCCTTGCTTTGTGGACATCGATGCGGATAACGATTTAGACCTGTTCATCGGCGAAAAATACGGCCAAATCTGGTATTATCTGAATGAAGGAGATACATTAAATTACAATCTCACATATCAAACGAACAATTTCGCCAATATCGACGTGGGTGACTACGCTTCTCCTGAATTCGCCGACATTGACG
>JALGZU010000181.1 GCA_025774735.1 candidate division LCP-89 bacterium
GGGGTGGGGCAGAGCTGGGAGAAAAAGTATTGATTCTTGGGGATATGGGAGTGACCATCTCGACAGCTCTTTTCATCCTTCACGAATATCCGGATAAGGAAGTCAGTACACTGTCCGGCGTTAAAAAGCTTGGTAAAGATGTCAATCCCTCGTACATCTGGCGTTACATCAAGAAATTGAAGAATGGCGGTGTGGTCCAGTACCCGTTACACACTCTTCTCGAGATTAGACCGAACGAAGTACTGGCAAAAGCGCCGAATGGTGACCAGGTCACCATCACTGCAGATACCGTGGTGCTTTCGCAAATGGCGAGTTACAAGCCGTTGTCACCGAAAGAGGCCAACACCATCGGTGACGCCCTGATCCCCCGGCGTGGCAATTCGGCTCTGCTGGATGGCTTCAGGATGGGAATGAGACTGTAAACGAACTAACTCAGGAGAGAAATTATGATCCCCCAAATAGATATCTTCAAGTGTAACGGATGTGAAATTTGTGTGCGGGCTTGTCCACCCAAGGTGATTGGTATGATCCAGAACGTCGCCGTCATTCTGACCGACCTATGCGAGGAATGCGGCATCTGTGCCGATGTTTGTCCCATCGACGCCGTCGATTTCAAGCTACCGCACTACGAACCTTACGAAGTCCACGAATCTTATCGCCCGGTGAGGTAAACCAATGAGCCCAATCTCTATCGAATCTAAATTCAAAGTGCTCTGCGAAATCACCCGCGCACAACACTTCGCCTGGCGTCAGGCAGTCTCCGAAACCTGTCTCGGCATCGATCCGGAGAAGGTCGTTTACCGCATGTGGGAAATTACCGGGCACGAAACCGCCAAGGCTTATCTGAAGCGGCTCGATACTTCGAAGCCGTTGCCTATGCAGATCGCTCAGAGCATGGTCTGGTCTAGTGAATCCATGGGGGAGAGCGCTATCGTTGAGACAGGTGCGGACGACAATGAAGCATTTGTCGTCCATGACGAATGCCCCTGGTTCATCTGGCATCAGCGGCTGGAGTTTCTCGGAGAGGATCAGCCGGGTTGCGACCTGTGGTTTTCCACCTGTATCGATGACATCAACAAAGTTCTCGGTACCAGCGTGAGGATAGAGACCTTGAGTTCGCTGCCTGAAGGAGGATCCTCATGCCGGCGAAGAATTTGGATAGAGCGATAATTAACAATAGGATAGAACAATATTGCCATGAAGTGTCCAGCCTGCAAAGGAGACGTACCAACCGGCTACAAGGGGCGAACCTGTCCGTCTTGCAGTGAAGCTTTGCCTACAACCCAGGCGACCTATATCGAGTGGGCGATCAGAGCTGCCGGATTTACGGAGGACCGGGGATTTTTCTTCTGGTTGTTCTTCTTCGCTTTCCTCATGGGGCTATTTGCGGTACTGGAACATCTCTTCGGTCCGGGCGAACTGGCCATACTCCTCGATCAGCACAAGTTTGTCAGCCTGATCATGTTCATCTACGTCGCCGCCCACCTGAAAATCATCCGCAACATAAACACAGTCTCCAGACCGGGCTACCCGGGGCGTTACTGGATTGACCGTCTTATCATCAGGAAATTCAAGAAGGGGACGAACCTCTCCTTGCTCGCGGGATTCCTCATCAGCAGTATCGTGGTAGGGCCCCTGAACCTGTTTTCGCTGCTGCCAGCTTACGTACTTATCATGTCGATCTTTACGGCCCTGTTCTGGAGTGTCGATTCTTTTCGCATCGACGATCGCGAGTTTCACGATGCCAAGGTCAAATCCTACTTCAATTTTCTTGGCGTCAAATACATCCGTACCTGGCGCAAGGTTAGTGGGGCGTACCTGATCGGCATTATCGTATCTGCCGCCACCTTTTACGGACTGATGCAGATTCCTGACCTGTGGTGGCTGATTAAAATGAATCCTACCCTGAACTCCATCATTGAATTAGTAAATGGTTTGTTCAGCTGGATACCGATGCTCTATCCGAGTCAGTGAAAATAAGAAGAAGAGTTCAGGTTTACGGAGGGCGCTATGTGCGCCCGTTTCTTTTTGTGAATTACTATGTCGCATAAGATATATTATGTAAAGTTGCAAGTTAAATAGAGAATCCTCCTAATCAACGCCTCTTCCTCTCGCCCAACCTTCCGGCGATCTGCACTGGATCCCAAAGGCTCGATATTTCGGGTGTATAACCAAGATCCAGATTCTCTAATTCCCTGAGTGTCATCTTCCCTTCGATAGCAGTTACCAGTGTGTTGAAGCAGGCATGTACACCCTGCGGGCCGGCCATTTGTGCGCCGAGAATCCTGCCATTGTCACGGGAACTGATTAAGACCAGGTCAATTGCTTTACCACCAAATAATCGTGGTTTTGTGAATGCCCTTACGCTGGTTGTATCTATCTTGAATCCGTGTTCTCTGGCCTGTTTGGTAGATAAGCCAATGCGCCCGATAAGCAGATCGAAGCAAGTCCAAAAACGCGAAGCGAGTGTTCCTGGGTCAAAGACATTACCGCCTGATGCATTCTCGCCGGCCAGTCTTCCCTGCCTGGCTGCCGTCTTCGCGAGGGGCCAGTAAATTGGTTTGTTTGTAATACGGTTTTTCGTGACGGCACAGTCCCCGCATGCATAGATACCCTGCCTTGAAGTCATCAGGTGCCTGTCAACGAGGATTGCATTGTCAATACTCAGCGATATATCCGAAGATAACGCAAGATCAACATTGGGTTTGACACCCATCGCGAGTAAGACACCATCTGCAGCAATAATATTCGATGATGCTTCAACTCCAACGGCCTTGTTATCAAGCGATACTTTAATACCAATTAGATTATCTGTGAAATAAAGGTTTATATCATGATCGTTTAAAGTTTCACAGATGCTGTCACTAATTGGCTTTTCGAGATCATCCATCAATCCTTCGCTCTTCCCGATCATTGTTACATTCATGCCGTACGAGTGAAGCGCGGCACAGCAGGCCTGCGCGATAGTACCGGTTCCGATGATAACGAAGTTTTTCGGTTTATCTGTTTCGAGAAAGTGCCTCAGGGAATGAGCATCTTCAAGCGTGCGGAGAGAAAAGACGCCCTTTGCCCCGATGTTCGGCCATCTTGGGCGAATCGGTTCAGCGCCTGTAGAGAGAATGAGGCGATCATAATGTAGGTCAAAAGACTGGCCTGTAGTTAGATTTTCAAGGGAAAGGGTATGTTGAATGGGTAGGATTCTGGTGGCGCTGTGGCCAATCAGGACGTCCAACTCATGAATATTTCGAGCATCAGCGGTGGAGAGACGCTGTAAAACATTAACGTCTTCGAAAGTTCCGTCGAGATAGGCGGGGATCGAGCAATTTGCTATGGCGATACGTTGTGATTTCTCAATGACGGTAATCTTTAGATCGGAGCGGTGCCGGCGCGCGCGGAGAGCGGCAGCCATACCCGCGGCATTCCCCCCTACAACGATGAGATGCTTGGGTTGATGCAAGGTAGATTAAGAAGTTTGACTATGAAGAAAGCTTTTGTTTCACCGCCGCAACTTTTCCATCCAGGGTAAGCTCTTTATCGCGACGGTCATCGATGGTGATGACGGTATAGACGCGTTGGACGCCATCATCGAATGGCACCTGGTGCATCGCCTGAACGGCTTCAAAAATCCGTTCGGTAGGCCCTTCGATCTGCGTAGACATCGGCGTCAACGTGTATTTCAGATCATCGAAACGCTCCAGCACCATGAAACATTTGGCGACGATGTGAGAGACCGAGGGGCCTTCCGTCTTGGGTATGATCGAAATGGCACAAGTACTCATGATAGCACCTCTCTTCAGGGAATCACAACTTCCCTTAAATATCGTGCGGCGTCTTCCGGGGGAGTCGGATTGATGTAGAATCCGGTTCCCCATTCGAAGCCTGCAGTACGGACTAGCCTTGGAATGATCTCAAAATGCCAGTGGAAGTCCTGTGTCAGAGTACCCCAGTAGTTCGACCGATGGGCTTGTGATTTCGTGTTAGGCGCAGTATGCAGCATGAAATTATACGGGGGATCGTCGAGGGCGATCTTTAATCGTGTCAGGGCATCTTTCAAACACTTCGAGAGACCCATCAGATCGCTCTCCGAGGCTTCGGCAAAATCGTGTGAATGCTTGACGGGAGCGATAAAGATCTCGAAGGGGAAGCGTGCGGCAAAGGGAGCGATGGCCACCATGCCGTCAACTTCGGTGATGACGCGTTCACCGCTTTCAAGCTCTTGTTGGATGATGTCACAGAAAAGGCAGCGCTCTTTGAGGTCGTAATGCTTTTTGGCCGAATCCAGTTCCATGGAGACGGTTCTGGGCGTGACCGGGGTGGCGATGATCTGCGTGTGCGGGTGCGAGAGGGAGGCTCCAGCCGTTACGCCCTGGTTCTTGAAGATCAGCACATAGCGAAAGCGCAGGTCTTTCTTGAGATCCTTGAGCCGGTTCTGGTAAACCTTCATGATCTTCTGGAAATGATCCAGAGGTTGATCTGCCAAATCCAAATCGTGGGAGGTGCTTTCTATAACGACTTCATGAGCGCCGATGCCATTCATCTTGTCGTAGATCCCCATGCCGGATCGGTCCAGCTCGCCTTCGATGCGCAGAGCGGGAAACTTATTGGGGACGACCCGTATATCCCAGCCGGGGGTGTTCGGTGCGCGGTCTGAGTTGGGCATAGCCATGACTTCCGGCGGTGTTTTCTCTTCGTTCCCCTCACAGAATGGGCAGAATCCTCCGGATTGTTCCGGCTCGAGCTTGGCGAAATCCGAAGGGCGTCTCCCCCGCTCTGTGGCGATTATAACCCAGCGTCTCTGAATAGGATCGTGACGTAATTCCGGCATCTATCCTCCCGATATTCTCGATTGTTATCCGTTGTTTACTTTCTATGCTGCACCAGGTGCATCGCGTCCATCCCACCACCGGGGATCAACCTCAGAGAATAACGCATCTCGAGTGCAAATTGTTTGGTAGCTATCCCAGTCTTCTGCACTGGGTTCATTACCCCTGGTCAGGTTCTCAAGTATAGTGTAAAGTTTTTCGAAGTCGTGATGATGTTTTACCAGCCTGGTTTCGGCGTAATCCCGGGCACTGAAGGTCGAGATCAGGAATTGCCAGTCGGAACTTTCCAGCAGAAGGAGCTCCCTGGCCAATTGCGAGAGCACATCCCGGACTCGCGAGTCCGGATGATCCGCCCATTTTCGTGCCGCTTCGACCATCTTTTTCTCCGCTGGATAGATTAATTCCCAGCTCCAGGTGGTGTCTTCGTTGAACCAGATGTGGTGATAGCCCCCTTCACCCCAGGATCCTTCCGGCAGGGATACGACATGGCACGATTCCAACTGGTCGAGATATTCGCTGCCCGTTATCAAAGTCAACTCCGGATCTGAATCGATCCATTTTAGAACCTTGTACATCCATTGAGGGCCCTCGAACCACCAGTGACCAAACAATTCGGTGTCATAGGGTGCGCAAATCAGAGGTATTCCCTCGGCTTCACGGCCTTCATTCTGCAGAATCTGCCGCACCATCTCTTTGAAGTGGCCGGCATTTTCATCTATTCGGCGCTGCACCGCGTCTGGCGCGTAAAGCAACTTGTTACCCAGGTCAACATCGGCTCCGGTCACCTTCCAGTAACGATGTCCTCCCGGAAAATGCTTCTTGTGAAAATCGAGGTACTCACCATCGCCGGGATAGCCGTGTTCTCCTGACCAAACCTGCAGACCCGTCCTTGGATCGCGTATAAAGGCGTAAACCTGGCCCTGAAATTCCTCCCGGGAGCGGACCATGTAACATTGATATGGATTGCGTTTGAAATCCGAGGAGACGTCTGTCGTCCCCTTTGAGAACGCGTCGTGATATTTCTTAAGCGCCTCGAACCGCTCCAGATATACTCCCAGTGCCTTGCCGCCTTCAATCATGTGAGAATCGACATAAAAATAGCGCAGGTCGTGCCGGTCAAGGAACTCTTCCAGGCCATACCTTACGCGAGCTTCTTCATCGCCGAGCGGCGAGCTCCACTGTCGGTAGGGACGGTAGGCGCTCTCAGGTAGCCAGATGCCACGGGGAGCGCGACAGAAGTGTT
>JALGZU010000182.1 GCA_025774735.1 candidate division LCP-89 bacterium
CTGTACCACGATGCAAATCGCTTCGAATCAGAGTTACGCACTCTATTGAGATTGGCTGAAATGCACCAGGTTCTAAACGACGCAGAGCAATCTAACAGCTACTACCGAGAAGTTCTGTTATTGGTCGAACGCGAGAATCTTGAGGTCTCCCGCACCCGGTGGTGGGAAAATATGGCCTTCAATTCGCTGTCTATTGGGGACAACGCTGAAGCTCACAATTTTGTGGATAGTGCGCTGGCAATTCTACCTGCTGTCGAGGAGGTGCAGACTACCAAATATGAAAATCCATTGATCCTCGAATTCCTGGGGATCCCGATTCCTATTTGGAACTTCGGATTTTTGGGATCCGGATCCCCGATGTCAGCGATGGGATTGGGGATTGAAGATGAGCTACTCCTTAACTATTCGATGAAACAGGAGCTACACACCCAGGGAAAGGACATCGCCCGAGCGAAGGAGATCGCCTACCTGCGGCTTGCCATCGCCGTCAGACGCTCTGACCCCGAAGCCGAATCCATTCTATGGAGCGAAATCGGTTTTCTCCTGTGGGCTGAAGGAAATGAGCTGGATGCAGAGCGATGTTTCCGGAGATCTCTTTTTCTTTGCGATAAGCACGGTTTGCGCAGTGGCAAGCTATCCGCTATGCTCAACCTGGGCTGTCTCGTCCTCAACAGAGAGGAAAGTTATCCTACTCTGTTAGCAACGTACATCGCCGAGACAACTGTATTCGAAGATCGGTTTCAGTGAAGATGAGTGGCAGGAACTTCGCTCAGCTTTACAGCAAGTCAATCCCGGTCTGAGTCCCCATGAGTTCAAGAGGAAGATCCGACGCATCCTGCGGCCACTCCCCGAACCTGATCTGGATCCGCCGGACCCTCTGGACTGGTCCCTCGTTGAACACCTCCTGGTATTGCGTGAAAATCCCTATAAAACCTTCTCTTCGGCGCGTGGGATCTTTGCCGGTTTGCTAACTGAATTTCAAGCCGATCCGGTCGGTTTCGACCGCGAGAGAATCAGATGTCTTGAAATTTATGCCCAGCTAAGCATAAAATTGGCACAGTCGACGCCAACCGACAGTCTCCCCGAGCAACTCGACCACTGGGCACTCGAAGGGGATGCTCTATGGGCATTGCAGAATGGCATCGATGAAGCGCGTAAACGCGAATTGCCCGGATATGAAGCGCGCATCCTCATCGAACTCAGCGATCTCTATTTCTCGTATAACGACCTTGAAATCAGCGCAGCTGTCTTGATCGACGCACTCAAACTGGCGAAACGCGGTGCCCGGGATGATCTGATCTGGCGCATTCACTGGCGTCTGGGCCGGCTGGCTATGGAACTGGTTCAGACATCGCCCAGTCTCGAGGATTCGGCGGCGGGACGGGTTACACGCCGTCTAGCGGAAGAGTGGTTCGAGACAGCCTGCGGTACGTATTTCAACCTCCCCGCCCGCGACGGCGACCTGGGTGGTCTGACCCAGCGGAAACATGAAGTCCGGACCATGATCGAGTTGGCACTGCTAAATTCCTTTGAGATTGGTGATCATGCCGAGATTTTGAGATACTCACAGTTACTAAATCAACTTCCTCTACTCGAGGCGGTGCAAAGCCGGGTTGTCCCCATCAAGTTCGAGCGCCGGAAATTCCTCTGGGGGGAACGCGGAGGCACGGTGCCGTTTCTTCGATCTGAACTTCAGAGACTGAAACGTGAAGCGGTTCTTATCCAGAATAGCCGCGACCCCGATAGCAGCGCTTTGTCAGCCAGACGTGAGGAAATCCTCAAAATTGAGGATGAGTACTTCGCCACCATCGAGGAAGTCGTCCGAGATGATCCCGAATTTGCATCCCTGTTCACCCCCGTAACCTTCGCTGGTGACACACTAAGGAGGGTCATAGAGCCAGGTGATGCCGCACTACAGATCCTCGATTTATCATCCGAACATATTTACGGTGTCGTCCTGAATCGCGATTCCGTATCTTATTTTGCCTCGGATTCGCGCGACACACTCCGGACGGTTCTACGATTGCTGGGAAAATCGTTATCATCTGTATCCAGGTTGTATGTTGTTCTGCCGCCGAGTTGGAAACACCAGCCCTTCGAACAGATTATCACTGAGCACCCGGATTTTGCAGTTCCTCCGGCGGTCTTCCGCTTGCCCGACCTGCAGAGCCTGGTTATCCTGAAGAGTAAGCAGGCCATTAACAGGGGATCGAACGTTGCCCTGGCGGCAGAATTAACTTTACCTGCATTCTCTAACTACAGACCAGATACTGATATCTTATCGCCTCGGATCCTTGAGGATGCGGGTAACCTACTTCTATATCCCGAAGATGAAAGAGTTGAAAATCCACTGGACATCCGCCTCTTTACAGACCGGGACCAAACCTGGCGTGTCAAAGACCTGTTCGGAATTCACGCCGTCGGGAATGCGCTCATCTTCATCGGGGATTTCGAGGATGAATCCCTTCTCGCCAAAATTGGCTTTTTTGCAGGTTTCTCTAGCGTTATTTTTATGCCGAAGACTATCCCACAAACAGCTTTGAACGAATTTCTCAATGATTTTCTCGAGTCTACGCACGACCAAAGCCCGGGCAAGGCATTCCTGCAGGCTAGACGAAAATTGCAGCATAACTACCCGGAGATCCCAGGAACTTTGGATCTCCATTATTACGGTAACGGCGGCCTGGATCTGCAACAACGTCGCGATTTCGCAGACAGAAATTTCGCCTCGACCGTTTTGATGGGAAACTACAATCTTGAGAACGGAGATGGCGTTTGGGCGATGAAGTATTATGACCGGGCTCTGTCCATGGTCGCAGAACTGGACGATCCTGCGACGGTGTCCAATCTGCATCAGTTGCGCATCAAAGCCGCCAGGGTTAGCCGTGATTGGAGCGAAGCGATCCGGTCGCAATTGATTCTCAATGAGTTCGCCCGTAGTAACGGGGACAGCGAGGCTCTTGAAACCGGGTTGCGTAATCTTTCCGTTTATTACGCCAATGCGGGCGAATACCTTGTGGCCATTGGAGCCCGCGGTGAAGCCAGACGGTCAGCCGAAGCACGCGGCAACGAAATTCAAACCGCCGAAGATGACCGGATTCTGTCGACCCTTTATGAATCGGCGGGCGAGTACGAGAACGCCCGGGAAGCCATTCTCATGGCGGGACAGACTTTTTACGACTGGGAGGAAACTGGCGACTACGTTACAAGCGGTATATACCTCGGCAGACTCTATCTGATCAGGGAAGATTATTCGCGAGCCGTCACCTGGCTCGAGGATCTCTACCGGGTCGTCTGCCAGTGGGAGACAGAGATCGAGGAACAGATTCTGATCCCAATCGAATATTACCAGCACCTGGGACTCGCCTACGAAGGACTGGGTGACTATGGTCAGGCTCTCGCTGCACAACTGAACGCACTCGATCTAGCAGGGGATTCCCTTACCCCCGCGTCAGCTATTACGCACCAGTATCTTGCAGGCATTTATTGGAAGATGGGCAAACCGCAGGACGGCCTGGATCATTCCAGGATCGCCTATCGGCAGTTCACCCAACTGGATTTAGACCAATATGTTTACCTGACTGAGAATACGGAAGCACTCATTTATCTTGACCTTGGCAACCGGGATCGGGCGCTGGAAAAAGCCAAGTCAGCACTGCAAGGGGCGATGATGTCCGGTGACCTGAAGAGTCGTTCCCAGATTGAAAAAAACATCGGTCTAATCGAGCTGGTGGGTGGAGAGGCTGAGAAAGCCAAACAGCGCTTCCATAAAGCTCTCAGAATCGATAAAGAGATGGGATCGCTCATTGGTCAGGCCTATTCCAGCGTAAATCTGGGTAACGCGTACTTGCAGCTCAGCGAATTAGACTCTGCGCGGGTATATCTCGCCACGGCTCTCGAGGCCGGCATAGCCTTGCCCGATCCGCGCATCGTATGCCGATCCGATCTCGGTCTAGGATTAGTCGAGTTGGAACAGAGACAATCCCAGGCGGCTCTTGACAGACTGCAACAAGCCGACTCCGTTGCCCGGCAATTGGGATTCCACGATCTTGCCTGGCGCATCGACCTAGCAGCCGCCAGAGTGCATGATCTTGATAACCGGACGTCCGATGCCCTACTGAAACTTGACCAGGCCATGGAACGGGTGGAAGTGATGCGCGCCGCCATCGTTTCCGATGAGCTTAAAAGCGGATTCATGGAAAACAAGGGTGATGTGTACCGGCTGGCGGTTTCTCTAAATCTTAAACAGGGTGATAAAAAGGCAGCGTTAAATACAGCAGAAAGAGCCCGTTCGCGCGCTTTTCTTGACCTCCTTAAGAATGTCCGGACTGAGATGGCGTTGAGCCTCGATCCGATGATCGAGGCGGAGAGGCAGGCGGTCTCGGCGCGACTTTCCAGCCTGCATACGGTTAGCACCTGGTTGCAGATAAAAGGATCTGATCGCACAGGTGAAGATGACGCACTTATGCAGCAAACTCTTACCTCAGTCGATTCCCTGCAGACGGTTTACGCCCGCTTGCTGCAGGACATCGAATCACACCATCCCGGGTATAGAGATCTCGTGGCAGTTCAACCTGAATCCTCCGACGCTATCATCTCTTCGCTGGCCGCTGACGAAGCTCTTCTGGAGTACTTCTTCGTTTCGAATGGATTGATGACGTTTGTCCTCCGACGGGACGGCATTCAGGTTCACTTCTCGCCTATATCTGCAGACACTCTTTTCGCCCGGGTTTCAAACGTGCGTTACCGGATGGAGAGGACCCTCTCCATCGAGGACCAATGCCGGGAGCTTTTTCACACGCTCATCGCACCCGTCGTAAAGTATCTATCCGGCGTAAAGAGCTTGATCATCGTGCCTGAAGGTTCACTCCACTACCTGCCCTTTGCAGCACTTCGAGATAAAGAGGGGACTTACCTGATCGATAACTACGCCCTGAGCTTCGCACCGTCCGCCAGCGTTTTCCTCTTCTGCCGGAACCAAGCAGAGCAGAAACCTAGTTTCACCGATTTCCCCGTTTTGGCGCTCGTCAATCCCAGCACTGACCTGCCTTTGGAAAGCCTGTTTTTTGCTGAGAAGGAAGCGGTGACATTGAGCGGTCTTTTTCCAGGAGCCGTCACGCTGCAAGCTCTGGAGGCGGCGGAATCAAAATTAAGAATTATGGCGCCGAATACCGGGTTGCTCCATATCGCCAGCCACGGCGTGTTTGACTCAAAGAATCCTGAGTTCTCCACACTCTTCCTGGCCCCCCAGGGTAACAGCGACGGCAGGCTGGAAATGCACGAGATATTCGGGCTGCACCTGGATAATTGCTCGCTGATCACTCTTTCCGCTTGCGAAAGCGCGATGGGCGGGATTTCGGGTGGCGATGAAATCATCGGATTGAACCGGGCGTTCATCTATGCTGGCAGTCCCCGCGTACTTTCTACACTCTGGGAGGTGGACGATCTGAGTACCGCCGTTTTGATGAAGAAATTCTACCGACATATAAAAGCGGGTCTGAGTCCATCCGAGGCGCTGCGCTTGGCTCAACAGCACGTGCGCCAACACATCCATTCCCACCCGGCCTACTGGGCAGCATTCGTTTTAACCGGCGAACCCGGCCATTTGCTAAACTGATCGGGCATGGGGCGTGATAAACACACGTACGCGGGAGAAAAATAGGAATCTGGTGGTATAAGGGATTAGAAATTTACCTGAAAGGTAATTCTGCATGGTCAGAGGACTGAAATTCTGGTGGATTTCCTTCGCTGCGGCATTATTGTTGTTAACCGGCAATTTGGGTGTGTCACAGGATCTCTTCTACGATTCTGAAGGTGGTTTATCAGAAGTGCCTACCGGTGAAGTAGAGGCGTTATCAGAGCCCACTGGCATGGTTACCCATGTCCACGGCCGCGCCCGCAGACGCCCGCTGGACGCTGACCACTGGATCAAAGCCCGGGAGGGGAGCGAAATCATCACTGGGGACAAGGTTCGCACCCTCAAGGATTCCCGGGCCGAGCTTTCGCTCCAGGAACTCAACATCATCCGCCTGGCCCCTCTGACAACTATCGATATCGTCAAGTTGTACGAAGAATCCCGGGAGGGCCGGGATGAGACTAAGATTGACGTCGAACGCGGAGATATCTGGGCGCTTGTGGGTGAAGTTAAGGAGAACACGACCTTCGATATCTCCACACCCGTAGTCGGAGCGGCGATCACCGGTACCCAGTTTCGCATCAGCGTAGATGATGATTCGTCCACGACTTTGAAAGTTTACGAAGGGGAAGTTCACGTGACGAACCTGCCAGACCGGGAAGATCTCGTCCCCCGGAAACTGCCCGAGACCGGCCCCGAACAGATTCCGGGTCCGCAGCAGATTCCCGGACCGCGTGAAGTCACGTTCAAGGTCTGGTACTATATCGTTATGAACATGCAGGAGATCCGCATCGGCAAGGACGGGCAGCTTCTCAGTTCCGGTTCCTTCAGTCTGGAAGATGAGGATGAGCAAAGCGAATGGGTCCAATGGAACCTGGATAGGGATCAAGAACGTAAAAAGTAATAGGAGCAGCCGCTTTTCCGAGATCCCACGAGGATACGGATTGCTTTAGTAGAAACAGAATAGTGTAGATTAACTGAGATTGGATACAATGTATACACCTGCTTTTCAAGCGA
>JALGZU010000183.1 GCA_025774735.1 candidate division LCP-89 bacterium
AAAACTTCGATTTCCTCGGTTGCCTTGCCTATGCCCATCTTTCGGGCTTTAGCTGTATAGGTGTCCGGATCAACTTCAGGAAACTCGTAGGTTCCGTCTTCTGCTGTATACGTCTCATAATCCGGCTGGCAGCCGCCACCACCACCGCCACCGCCGCCACCTCCTCCGCAGCCGCCATCAGATAAGGTGACATAAGCGCTGTCGACGGGATTGCCTTCATCGTCGGTGACCGTGCCCATGACGACGCCCGTCTGCGCCCAGGTGAAGGTTACGCAGATGAGCGTCAGTAACAAGGCCCACATAAAACCAGATTTGTAAGTCATAGTTTCACTCCCCGGACTGGATAGTCCTTATCAGATATCTTTTCGGTTTAAGGAATATCCAAATATACACAATTTCGGTCACCAACGCAAGTGAATTTTTTATTAAGAATATTTTCACAATAACTCGATCTTCAGGAGGTATAAGTAAAAAGGCCGCAATCGCGGCCTTTTGTCGGTAGTCGATATGGGTCTACCCCTTCTGCTGCGCCTCTTTTAAGATGTTCTTGCCGATGACCACGCGCTGGATCTGGTTGGTGCCCTCGTATATCTGGGTGATCTTGGCATCGCGCATGTACTTCTCGATAGGGTAGTCCTTCATGTAGCCGTACCCGCCGAACAGCTGTACCGCATCGGTGGTCACCTGCATGGCGACGTCGGAACACTTCAGTTTGGACATGGCCGAGAGCTTGGCCACGTTGCGTGCGCCGGAATCAATGGCTCGCGACGCCCGGTAAAGCAGCGAGCGGGCCGATTCGATCTCCGTCGCCATGTCGGCCAGCATCCATTGAATGCCCTGGAAATCGGCGATGGCCTGCCCGAACTGCTGCCTCTGGCGCACGTAGTCCACGGCTAGATCGAAGGCTCCCTGCGCGATCCCGAGTGCCTGAGCGGCGACGCCAGGCCGGGAGCGGTCCAGCGTCTGCATGGCGGTGATAAAGCCCCGCCCCGGTTTGCCCAGTAGGTTCTCTTTCGGCACCCGGCAATCCTGAAAAACCAGCTCTCGGGTTTCTGACGCTCGGATACCGAGTTTGTCTTCCTTTTTACCGTAGGAAAACCCGGGCATGCCCTCTTCAATGATGAAAGCCGACGTGCCCATGATCCCTTTGCTCTGATCGGTCGAGGCGATCACCGTGTATACCTTCGCCACACCTGCGTTGGTGATGAAATGCTTCAAGCCGTTCAGAACGTAGTAATCTCCGTCTTCACGGGCGATGGTCTGCATATTCGAAGCGTCGGAGCCGGCAGCCGGTTCGGTCAATCCGAATCCCGCCAGGATCTCGCCGCTCGCCAATTTTGGGAGGAATTTTTTCTTCTGTTCTTCATTTCCGGAGATGATGATCGGAAAGGTTCCGAGAGCGGTCGCCGCAACAGCCAGGGAGATACCTCCGCAGGCGCGGGACAACTCTTCGGTGATCAGCACCAGATCGAGAACTCCATCGCCCGTCCCCCCGTACTCCTCTTCGATGTAGCAGCCGTAAAAACCGGCCTGTGCGAAGACCTTTACCAAATCCCAGGGGAATTCTCCCGTGCGGTCGCACTCGGCCGCGCGCGGACGCACTTTCTCTTCGGCAATGCGCCGGGCAAAACGGCGCAGTTCTATTTGATCTTCAGTGAGGAGATCATCCATGTGAAACTCCGCTATGTTTTGCTAAATCCTATCTATTCTAACTGAACCATTGGTCTGTAATTCTATCATTCAATTTGCAGCAATCTGATAATTTTTGATCCCTTCCTTCGCCGCCTGCTGCTCCGCGTCTTTTTTAGTCCGCCCGGAACCTCTGCCGAGAACCTCCCGATCCAGCCGCGCTTCGACCATGTAGCGTTTGTCATGGTCCGGGCCCGTCTCTTCGATGACGATGTAAACGGGTGGTTCTTCTCCCCGGGCCTGGACCAGTTCCTGAAGGAGGCTTTTGTAGTTTTGGTGAGACGATTCGTCCAGAATGTCCCGGGTGTCAATGAGTACAAACCGCCGGATGAAGCGGCGAGCTTGCTTCAACCCCCGGTCAATGTAAATGGCGCCGATGAGCGCTTCGAAGGTATCTTCGAGGATGGAATCCCTGTCCCGCCCGCCGGATCGAGCTTCATTTTCACTGAGCAGGAGAAAATCACCCAGCCGGATTTTTCGTGCCTGTTCGGCCAGGACCGGTCCGCTGACAATGGTCGATTTCAGACTGGTCAGCGTCCCTTCAGCCCCTCTCTCCTTGGATCGGTAGAAATGATCGGAGACGACCAGGCTTAGAACAGAGTCACCCAGAAACTCAAGCCTTTCGTTCGATTTGAGGCGCGTCTCGCCGCTGATGTCCAGGTAGGACCGATGTTTGAGAGCATTCAGCAGAAGTTCCCGATCCCGGAATCGATAGCCTATGATGCGTTCGAACTGGCGGAGCTTTTTGTGAAAACCGGGTGGCGCTCCCGCTGCTTTACTGCGCTGCCATCTCAAACGAGCCTCCCGGACTTACCCATCGAATGCTGTAAAGATCAGGCAGGCGTTGTGGCCCCCGAAGCCAAAGGCGTTGTTCAGAGCCGTTCGTACGGGGCGCTCTTTCGGCACGTTGGGAGTAATGTCCAGATCGCAATCTGGATCCGGGGTGTTGTAATTGATCGTCGGTGGGACAGTGTTGTGCTGAATCGCCAGAAGACAGGCGATCGATTCAATTGATCCGGCCGCGCCCAACAGGTGTCCGGTCATGCTTTTTGTCGAACTGACGCTCAGTTTGTAGGCATGGTCTCCGAAAACGGTTTTCAGGGCTTCCGTTTCGGTTTTATCGTTGTAGGGCGTCGAGGTGCCGTGAGCGTTGACGTAATCCACCGCCTCCGGTTCGAGCCCCGCGTCCGCCAGAGCCTGGCGCATCGCTCGCACCGCTCCTTCACCGCCTGGCGCGGGTGCGGTAATGTGATGCGCATCCGCTGAAAAGCCTATTCCCTTCAGCTCTCCGAAAATCTCCGCGCCGCGCTGCTGGGCGTGTTCGAGGGTTTCGAGCACCAGCATGCCGGCGCCCTCACCCATGACGAACCCGTCCCGCTCCAGGTCAAATGGGCGGCTGGCGTGTTCGGGATCATCATTGCGGGTGGAGATCGCCCTCATGGCATTGAATCCGCCCACGCCCATCGGGGTGATCGCCCCTTCCGATCCGCCTGCAAGAAAGGCGTCGGCATCGCCGCACTGCAGGTGCCGCAAGGAGGCGCCGATGGCGTGGTTGCCGGTGGCACAGGCGGAGGTCGTGGCGTAGTTGGGACCGCGCAGCTGGTACTTCATGGAGATATGTCCGGCGGCGATGTCCGAGATCATTGTGGGAATGAAGAAGGGGCTGATCCGGCGTACGCCGCCTTCGAGCGCATCCTTGACCTGCGACTCGAAGATATGGAGGCCTCCAATGCCGGAACCCACGATCACGCCGACGCGGTCGCTATCGATGGCATCCCCGGTCATTCCTGCCTGTTTGAGAGCCTGTTCGGCAGCAACCATGGCGTAATGGCAGAACGGATCCATGCGTTTCGCCTCGCGCGGGTGGAGGTACTCCTTTATGTCAAAATCCTTCACCTCGCAGGCGAACTTCGTGGCGTGTTCTGAAGCGTCGAACCGCGTGATCGGAGCCGCACCACTCTTGCCGGCTGCCAGCCCTTTCCATAAATCCGCAATAGTGTTGCCGATGGGAGATACCGCCCCCATGCCTGTAACGACGACCCGTTTTTTCATGGTAATTCCTGACTAAATAGGGACTACGACTATCCAATACGCTCTTTCAGGTAGTTGATCGCATCGCCGACGTTGGTCATCTTCTCGGCATCCTCTTCGGGAATTTCGATGCCGAATTCCTTCTCAAACGCCAGGACCAACTCGACCGTCCCCAGGGAGTCCGCACCCAGGTCGTTGATAAACGATGCTGTCGGGGTTACCTCCGATACGTCGACGCCCAATTCGTTGACAATGATCTCTTTAACTTTGTCATCAAGTGCCATAATCGCCTCCAGAAGTTAAGTGTTTCACTTCTATTATTGACTGCCTATTTCAAACTACCTATCGCCTTTTCTAGTGATTCAACCGTGCCCGTTGCCGTCCCCTGGACAGTCCGGTCAATTCGTTTCAAGAGGCCGGTGAGAACCTGCCCCGGACCGATCTCCACGAACGACTGCGCCCCGTTCTGGACCATGGACTGTATCGATTGAGCCCAGAGGACCGGCGAGAGAAGCTGGTCCTTGAGCCGCTGGCGGATCTGTGCCGGATCATCAACCGGTTCCGCATCGACATTGGCGTAAACCGGGCAGCGGGGGGAATGAATTTCCGCTCCGTCCAGAGCCGCAAATAGAGACTCTTTGGCCGGTTCCATCAGTGGGGAATGGAAGGCTCCGGAAACGACAAGTTCCTTCACCAGTTTGGCGCCGACCTCCTTCGCTAAATCCATGGCATGGTGAACTCCGGACACGCTGCCCGATATGGCCACCTGGCCGGGAGAGTTAAAATTGGCTGCTTGGACAACGCCCGCAGTGCCCGCCTGTTCGCAGAGATTCCGAACCTGTGCCTCTTCTAACCCGATAATCGCAGCCATCGTTCCCGGATTTGCCTCGCCGGCGTGCTGCATGCCTTCGCCGCGAACCTTAACCACCCTCAGTCCCGTCTCGAAGTCCCAGGCGCCGGCAGCGAACAGGGCTGAGTATTCCCCCAGGCTGTGCCCCGCTGTCATGGCTGGCTGAATGCCGTTTTCGGCTAAAAGTTCGGCTACAATTGCGCTGTGAACGTACAATGCGGGTTGGGTATATCGGGTTTGCTTTAAGGTCTCTTCGGGGCCCTCAAAGCAGATTGTCGACAGGGGGGCTCCAAGAATCTCATCCGCCTGTTGGAAGCGCGCCTTGGCCTGGGGGAAGGCTTCGAACAGGTCGCCGCCCATTCCCACGATTTGAGAAGCTTGGCCGGGACAGAGGAATGCGATCTTGGACATGTAGTTCTCCTCAGAATTTGACGATGGCTGAGGCCCAGGTGAATCCACCCCCGAAGACGACCATCAGGCAGGTCATCCCGGATTTCAAGCGGCCCAGCCGGCGCGCCTCGTTTAAGGCGATCGGGATGGAAGCCGACGATGTATTTCCGTAGCGGTCGATGTTCACGTAAACCTTTTCGCGGGGGACGCCGAGACGCTTGGCGGTCGCATCAATGATACGGATGTTAGCCTGGTGAGGGATGAAGAGGTCGATATCCTCGCCGCTCAGGTTAGCCACCTGCAACACTTTCTTCGCCGAATCGCTCATCGCCTTCACGGCATGCAGGAACACCTCGCGTCCCTCCATTCGCAGGTACTGGTGTCCTTTATCCACGTTCTCGTGATTCATAGGAGCTGCGGTTCCGCCGCCGGCACTGCAGAGGAGGTGAGCCAGACGGCCGTCCGAACCCATGTAAGTGGAAACAATGCCGGTATCCGCATCGGACGCCGTGACTACCGCGGCTCCGGCTCCATCGCCGAAGAGGACGCAGGTGTTGCGGTCGTCCCAGTTTGTCATGTGTGTCATCATCTCAGCGCCAATCACCAGAATGTTCTTATATTTTCCCGCTGCGATCATGCCATCGGCGACGGTAAGACCGTAGATAAAACCCGAACAGGCCGCCTGGATGTCCATCGCCGCTGCATGAAAAGCGCCCAAGTGAGCCTGGACGAAAATTGAGGTGGCGGGAAAGCACATGTCACCCGAAACAGTGGCGACCAGGATGAGATCAAGATCTATCGCTGCTATCCCGGAATCTTCCAAGGCTTCGCGGGCGGCCTCGATGCAGAAATCCGAGGTATTCTCCTCGGGCTCTTTGATGCGTCGCTCGCGTATCCCGGTCCTCTCTACGATCCACTGGTCGGCTATTATCAAGACGAAGGCTCTGTTCAGCCGATTCCGGCGGCGTTCCTCAGGAGAAAATTAGTGAGACCACGTTCAAAAATCATCGGCACCGGCCACAGCGTTCCCGAAAGAGTCCTGA
>JALGZU010000184.1 GCA_025774735.1 candidate division LCP-89 bacterium
TGGATGGAAAGGAGGTTGCCCGGAATATGTTCAGCTCGTTGACCTCAACCACCTCCCCGGATTCCTCTACCAGACGGGCGCCCAGATCTCCTCCCCAGGAGAGCCAGTAAACATTGACGTCTGTGTACAAATCGCTGTATATTTCGGGATTCTGATCAATGTACGTCCCGTGGAGGCTTTCGCCCCAGAATTCGATGTAATCCTCCTCGTCGAAGCGGCCGTCGGCTTCGCCGAAAACGTAAATCGGATGCTCTTCCCCCCGGTTCTCGAGGCGGATGGTGCGCGGATCTTCGCTGGAAAGGTCAATTCCCCAGGCTGCCAGTTCTGCGCTGCTCAAGTGGTGAATGCCATCTTCAGAAACGAACAATTTCAGGCGCATTTCCCCTATTGAATTGCTCACCCGCGGCGGAGTCGGCGGGTGAGATGAAAAGGCTGGCAGAGGCAGAAGATCCGCCAGGGTCCCCAGCGTTTCCGGGAGAATGGTCAGCCGTTCTCCTCTGCCGGGACGGGAGGGGAAATCCAGGTGGAGTTCCAGCGACGTCAAAACCGCCAGCTCCGATCTGCGGGCATCCCAGCGCGCCGGCTGCAGGTGCAAGATGGAAAGAGGAATACGCCGGTATTCCCCCAGGGGCAGAATTTCAGCCCAGGAGTGGTTCGCTGAATGGTGCTGGTTCGATGAACCCGCTGCAAGGATCTCTCCTGACAGAGCTAGCGGCCGGTCACCTGAGAATATGCGCGGCGGAACATCCAGGCGAGTCGTGGTCGTCTGGGCGTCAAGGATCCGCACGCGGATCGCTTCGGTCCGGCCGGGGAGAATCATGCGGTAATCCGGCAGCAGGTAGCCTTCAGGGTCCGGTAGCGTTGGCAGGCGTCCCATTCGGACGGCCGTTCCAGCCGCGTCGCGGCGGGTTATGGCGGCCGGAAAATCAATTCTGACCACGAGAATTCCCTCGCCTCGATCCAGAATGGTCATACTGGGTCTGTCGTCGGAAGCTGGCGGCGCGGGTTCGGCGCTGAGTAGGCAGGTAATACCGCATACGGCCAACAAACCGACTATTCCGAGTCGCCTGATCCAACCCGAAAACGGTCTATATTTCACAGGATTTAAAGGAATCATGGAAGGAAATTGACAGCAATCGTTTGCATAAATTAACTTCAAGGGCGAATAGTTGCAAGAAAAATGCGGAAAATCTAGACCCATACTGCAATTATGTCGGGTATTTCGCAACCCTGAAATGCCAAGGGAATCGGGGAGGGATGGAAGGAACTTTTCGGGGTACCTACTGGTTAAGTTTTAGTGAGTCCCCGGCCGTGAGGATTCATTCTTTATTTATTGTAATTTAAACATCTATGTAAGGCAAACTTCCCCAAAATCAGAGGTGTACTCTTGGCGTCAACTTCCGAATCGCAGGATATAAAAAAGATCACCGAGCAGATCGAGAAGCACTCCGCTTTCGTGGACGATCTGCTGGGTCAGATTCAGACCGAAATCGTCGGGCAGCAGAAGATGGTCGAACGACTCCTCATCGGACTCCTGGCCGACGGACACATATTGTTGGAAGGCGTCCCGGGTTTAGCCAAGACCATGGCGGCGAAATCGCTGGCGATGGCCATCAAGGCTCAGTTTCAGCGCATCCAGTTTACCCCGGACCTGCTCCCCGCAGACCTGGTGGGTACTCTTGTTTACCATCAGAAAAGCGGCGACTTTATAGTGAAAAAAGGACCCCTGTTCGCCAATTTCATCCTTGCGGATGAGATCAACCGGGCGCCTGCCAAAGTGCAATCGGCGCTGCTCGAAGCGATGCAGGAGAGGCAGGTCACCATCGGGGAGGAGACCTTCAAGCTGGACAACCCCTTTCTGGTTCTCGCCACGCAGAACCCCATCGAGCAGGAGGGCACCTATCCCCTGCCTGAAGCCCAGGTGGACCGCTTCATGCTGAAGGTGCTGATCGATTATCCCGAGCGGGAAGAGGAGCGCAGCATCCTGCATCGGCATGCCGTCGCCCACGACCTGAACATCAAACCGGTTGTAACGCCCAAGCAGATTGTGGCGGCCCGCGCCGCGGCAGCGCAGATCTACGCCGACGAGAAGATTGAAAATTACGTCCTGGACATCGTCTTCGCCACTCGTCAGCCCGAAGAATACGGCCTCTCGAAGTTGAAGGATTACATCGCCTACGGAGCTTCGCCCCGGGCGACACTATACCTCATTCAGGCGGCCAAATGCCACGCCTTCCTGAAACATCGCGGCTTCGTGATCCCTGATGACATCAAGGAAATCGGTCCCGACGTGCTGCGCCACCGCGTCACCGTGACCTACGAAGCCGAAGCCGAAGAGATCGACTCCGAGCAGATCATCCGGGAGATCTTTAACCATATCGAGGTGCCGTAGGAGGCAGCCTAACTTTTCGATCATACATTGTAACAGATGGATACACGCGAAGTCCTGAAGAAAGTACGGCAGGTTGAAATAAAGACTCGGGGGATCGTTGAAGAGATCTTTTCGGGGGAATACCACTCCGTCTTCAAGGGGCGGGGCATCGAGTTCGCCGAGGTACGGGAGTACATCCCCGGCGACGACATCCGCTCGGTGGACTGGAACGTCACTGCGCGCATGGGGCATCCCTACGTCAAGCTCTTCGACGAAGAGCGCGAGCTGACCGTGATGCTGCTGTGCGATTTTTCCTCGTCCGGCTATTTCGGATCGGTGCGGCAGTTGAAGATCGAAGTGGCCATCGAACTGGCGGCGCTGTTGGCCTTTTCCGCACTGAAAAATCACGATAAAGTGGGGCTGCTGCTCTTTACCGATTCCATCGAAAAATACGTCCCCCCAAAAAAGGGAAAAACCCACGTACTGCGTATTTTGAGGGAGCTGATCTCGTTTCAGCCCGAACGGGCGGGCACAAACGTACAGGAGGCTCTGGCTTACTTCAGCCGGGTGCAATCCCGCCGCTGCATCGCCTTCCTGATCAGCGATTTCTGGGATCGCGGCTATGAAGACGATCTGAAATTAGCCGGTAAGAAGCACGACCTGATCGCCCTCACGCTGCGCGATCCGCGTGAAGAGGAGTTACCGCCGGTGGGACTGATAAAGATGCAGGATGCCGAAACGGGCGAGGAGACCTGGGTGGACACGTACGATCGTAAGATCAGAGAAGAGGTGAAAGAGAAGGCCGCCAAGAACTGTCGCGAATTGGCGGCGCTGTTGCGGTCCTGCGACGTCGACCAGGTGCCTGTCTCCGTCGATCAGGATTACATCCTGCCCCTATCCCGGTTTTTCCGCATGCGAGCTAAACGCCGATGAAACGGATTATTCTGACACTGTTAGGTCTATTATTAATAGAGGTTAATGCTTCAGGTCAAAGCCTGCAGGTCGGTCTCGGAGGCAGGATTGATACGCTCCAATTCGGTGCACCGCTGGGACTGACATTGACCGTGGATGCACCCGCCGGAGGGACACTGCTGCTGCCCGATCTGGCGCAGGCTTTAGCCCCCCTTGAGTTGCTGTCGGCCCCGGATACGACGATATCCGAGGGGGATGGTCGATCCAAACTGGAACTGACTATTCAGGCGACCTGTTACGCAAAGGGAGAGAACGTCGTCGAACCGATTCAGGTGCGCTGGATTTCAGCGGATGGTTCATTAACCGACTCGGCCGCCGCTGAAGCCTTCCCTTTCACCGTTCTGGGTATTGTTCCGGATTCCATCCTGGCCATGGCGGACACCACGACTCAAGCGCATCATCTCCTGCTCTCGAACCGGGCGCGGCTGCTGCCGTACAGCTTCTGGGAGATCGCCCGCTGGCTGCTGCTCGCCGCTGCGGTCGCCGGTATCTTCCTGCTTATGCGCTATTTCATCCGCCGGAGGCGGCGGGAATCCGGGGAGATCGACGCCGGACCGCCTCCCAGGCCCGCTCATGAGATCGCCCTTGAGGAACTCGATGCGCTGCGGGATGAGAGGCTCTACCAGGCGGGCAAAATCAAGGAATACTACAGTGGGTTGAGCGAAATTGTGAGGCGCTATTTCGAAGCCCGCTACCGCATCCGCGCCATGGAATCGACCAGTTTCCAGTTCTTGAGGGATATCAAGCGGTATCTGAGCGAAGCCGATCTGCAGTCCATATTGGAGAACCTCCTCTCCGATGCCGATCTGGCCAAGTTTGCCAAGCACCAGCCGGACGCGACGACGTGCCAGAAGGATCTTGAAAGCGGCTACACCCTGGTGGAGAAAACGAAACCGAAACCGTCGCCGGTAATTTCCGGGGAGGCCGCTTGATGGAATTCCGGGATCCCTACTGGCTGTTGCTGCTGGTCGTCGTTCCCATGGCGGGTCTGACCGGGGTTCTATGGGGCAAGAAGCGTAAAATAGCCGTAAGGTTCTCCACGCTGCAGATTCTAAAGGCGACGGGGGGAGGCGTCGGGAGTAAGCTGCGGCATCTCCTGAAACTGCTGCGCTGGGCGGCTGTCGTACTGTTAATCGTGGCTCTGGCGCGGCCGCAGAAACTGCTGCAGGAACGTCAGACGGAGACGGAGGGGATCGACATCATGCTGACCCTGGATATCTCCTCCAGCATGCTGGCCGAGGACTTTCGCCCCAAAAACCGCCTGGAAGCTGCCAAAGCTGTCGCAGCGGAGTTCATCGACGCGCGCGTCTCAGATCAGATCGGTCTGGTGGTCTTCGCCGGCCAGAGTTTTACGCAGTGTCCGCTCACTTTGGATTACGATCTCCTGAAACAGCTCCTGAACCGGGTCAGAATCGAACTGGTCACACAGGGCATGATCGAGGACGGTACCGCCATCGGCATGGCCATCGCCAACGGGGTGAACCGGTTGCGGGCGTCTCAGGCGAAATCGCGTATCCTGATTTTATTGACCGACGGGCAGAACAACCGCGGCGAGGTCGATCCTTTAACGGCCGCATCAGCCGCCAAAGCCCTGGGCATACGCATCTACACCATCGGCGTGGGGACGATGGGATATGCGCCCTATCCGGTACGGGATCAGTGGGGGAGGGTCACCTACCAGCAGGTGCAGGTGGAGATCGATGAGGATCTCCTGCGCCAGATCTCCGCTCAGACCGGGGGCGAATATTTTCGAGCCACAGACGCCGAGACTCTGCGGGAGGTGTACGCAGAGATCGACAAACTTGAGAAGAGCAAGATCCGGGTGCTCCAATACCGCCAGAAAGCCGAACTCTTCAGCTCCTATCTCGGCTGGGTTTTGATATTTATTTTCATCGAGATGCTTCTATCCGCAACCCGCTTGAGGACGCTGCCATGATTCGCTGGGGACACCAAGAGATCCTCTACCTGCTCCTTCTGGTGCCGCTGCTGGCGGTTTTCCTGTACTACATCAAATTCAAACATAACAGGAAATTGCGTCAGGACTTTGCCTCGTCGGCGCTGTTTTCGCAGATCGTTCCACAGCTCTCTCTGGCTCGAAAGAGTCTCAAAGACGGCCTGCTCCTGGCCGCATTGATCCTGGTGATCATCGCCCTGGCGGATCCCCAGGTCGGCACCCGCATCGAGGAGATCAAGCGGGAAGGCATCGACCTGGTGGTGGCTGTGGACGTATCCAGGTCGATGCTGGCGCAGGATATCGCTCCGTCGCGACTCGAAAAGGCGAAACATGAGATGCACCGCCTGCTGGATCGTCTGCAGGGTGACCGCGTGGCGCTGGTGGCGTTTGCCGGTCGAGCCGTGGTTGAATGCCCCCTGACGCTGGATTACGGCGCCGCGGAAATTTTCCTCGACATTCTCGAGCCAGGCCTGATCTCGATGCCGGGCACGTCGCTCTCCGCCGCCATCGAAGTATCCCTGCGGGCGTTTCCCGAAGAGAGTCAGGCTGGCCAGGCGGTCGTTCTGATCACCGACGGCGAGGATCATGAAGCCGGCGTCATGGAAGCCGTACGGAGGGCCGAAGAACGGGGGATAACGATTCACGCCGTGGGCATCGGATCGCCGCAGGGTGTCCCTATTCCCATCGGGGATTTTCAGAAAGACCGGGAAGGCAACGTCGTGGTCACCCGCCTGGATGAAGCGACACTCGTGCAGATCGCGGAGGCAACCGGAGGTATCTATCAACGCTGCAGCAGCGGAGAGGATGCCTGGGATGCCATCATCGGCGCGATTTCGGGCCTTGAAAAGGGTGAACTGGGATCCCGGCAATTCACCCAGTACGAACACCGCTACCAGGTTTTCTTGATTTTGGCCTTCATACTGCTTATATTGGAGGGTCTCCTCTCTGACCGCAAGATGAAGCTGCCCCGCTTCCTGAAGATGCTTTCCACGGAGGAATCACCATGATGCGCCGGTTTCTACTGTGCGTCATCGCCCTCACTTTTGCAGCAGGCATCGCCCGGGCGAGCTGGCGTTCAAACGTCCGCGCCGGCGATAAGCTTTATGAAGAGGGCAAGTACAACGAGGCCCTGGTGTCATACCTGGAAGCACTGCAACAGCCGGGCGATACCAGCCGGGTGGCATTCGGATTGGGCAACATCCTGCATTCCCAGGAGAAATTTCAGGAAGCAGGCCAGGCGTTTCAGGGCGCGCTGGTCAATCCCGATCGAGATGTGCGTGCCGATGCGCTTTACAACCTGGGCAATGCCCTGGTGGGGTCTCAGCAGTATGCGGAAGCCGTGGAAGCGTACAAATCTGCCCTGAATTTGAAACCGGACCAGATGGATTACCTGCACAACCTGGAGCTGGCTCAGTACCTGTTGGAAAACCCCCCCGAGCAGCAGCAACAGCAGGATCAGGGGGGAGACCAGGATCAGGAACCACAGGAACAGGACCAAAATCAGGACGGGCAGCAGGATCAGCAGGAACAAGAGCAGGAGAACCAGGATCAGGAGTCTCAGGAACAACAGGATCAGGAGCAGGGCGGGGAGCAACAGGAGGAGCAACAGCAGCCGACAGAGCCCCAGGAGATGTCACCTGAAGACGCCGAAAGGCTCTTAAACGCCCTTCAGGAGGACGAGAAGGAGGTTCAAGAGAACCTGCACAAGCAGCCCGTCGTCGGTTCCGGCAAGGGGAAAGATTGGTAATGGGAATTTGACGTAATGAGTGGTCGAGGGAAAAATAGCCGATTTGCCGTCTTTGCTGCAGCGGTGGTCATTTTGCTGTTCGTGGGCGCAGCTCCGGCCCGGTCAGCCGACCTCGAATTCACCGCGACGGTGGACCGCACAGTGCTGGACCGCTCGGAGACGGTCACTCTGACCCTGCAGGTGGACGGATCCGTCTCGAGCGTCAAGGATCCTAAACTTCCTGATTTCAACGGTTTCCGCATCGTTTCGGGACCGAATGAATCCAGCACTTTCCAGTATATCAACGGCAAGTACACGTTCATTAAGACCTGGACCTTCATTCTCAAACCACTCAAGACGGGCACTTTACAGATCGGCGCAGCGGAGATCGAGCACAAGGGGCAAACCTACCGCACCGATCCGATTGTCCTTCAGGTCGGAGGTCAGGGAGCTCCCGTCGAACCGCGGACCGAAGCGGTAACACCTCAACCCGACGATGGCAAGGAGCCCGCAGAACTTTACGTGACGGTGACGGCGGATAAGACAAAGCTCTACCAGAGCGAGCAGGTCATCCTGACTTACACTATCTACACCCGCGTCTCCGTCAACGCCTACGAAATCAGCCGCTTACCGAGCACTCCGGGATTCTGGACTGAGGAATTCCAGCTCGCCCAGCAGCCGGCGGTGCAGGACGCTGTCATCAAGGGGAGGCATTACCGCAAGGCGGTGATCCGCAAAGTGGCACTCTTTCCCACCCGATCCGGAAAGCTGACGGTCGATCCCCTCGAGGTTACCTGCCAGGTTCAGGTTCAGCAGAAACAGAGTCGGCGCCGTGATCCCTTCGACCGGCTCTTCGACAGCCCCTTCAGCCGCTATCGCACCGAGGAGCGCTTCATCGAAACGGTCGCATTGCAATTTCAGGTCCTCCCATTACCGGAAAGGGGGAAGCCGAATGGCTTCTCCGGCGCAGTCGGCCAGTTCGACCTGGATGTAACCCTCGACCGCCAGCAGGTCAAAGCCAATGAGGCCCTGAGCATGACGGCCCGTTTCAGCGGAACCGGCAATATCAAGCTGCTGCCCGCCCCAAATTTCGTCGTCCCGCCGGATTTCGAAGCTTACGAACCCAAAGAATCATCCAAATTGAACAAATCCGGACAGCGCATCGTCGGATCCAAGACCTTTGAATATGTACTCATCCCGCGCGTGGCTGGAACTTCCGAACTCCCTGCCGTGACGTTCTCCTATTTCGATCCCGTCTCGAAGACCTACAAAAGGCTGATAAAGGGCGGATTTGAAATCACCGTAGAGAAGAGCGACAACGGCGGCGTAGCCTCAATGCCCGGCCTTTCAAAAGAGGATGTGAAATTGCTGGCGGAGGATATCCGCTATCTGAAACCGGTTGGGCGTCTGGCGAGAATCGGCTCACCAAACCAAATTCCCGCTAGTTACTGGATCGGAATAACGTTACCACCGGTCTTGTTGATGGCACTCTGGTGGGGAGCCCGCCTGCTGGGTGCTCCGTCACTGCAGGCGCGTCGTAAACAGCGAAAGTCCTATGCCCGGGCGGTGCGGCAACTACAAATCCTTGTGAGGAGTTCTGGGCACGGCGAAGACGCCTCACAGTACAGTTCAGTGCATAGAATATTAATGGAATATTTGGGAGAGAAACTCGGTCTGTCCGCGTCCGGATTAAAGGAAGAAGAAGTTCTTCACAGGCTGGAGAAGCGGCAGATTTCCGAGGACGTATTGGCCGCCGTAAATGATGTCTTTCAGTCGTGTAACCTGGCCCGGTTCGCTCCAGAGGGGCAGGATGATGAGGAATTCAGCCGCATCTTGAAGCAATGCAGCCGCGCTCTGGATCAGATTGAGAAGATCTGGGAGAAACCTTCGTGAAGAGAGTCGTCATAACGAATCTGGTTCTTCTGTTGCTCTCTTTCGAAACCGCCCCATCGC
>JALGZU010000185.1 GCA_025774735.1 candidate division LCP-89 bacterium
GGTTGCTGCCCAGGGCTTCCAGGGCCTTGAGCCTCACCCCTTCGTTCTGGTCGTTGAGCAGAGCATAGGCGAGCGCTTCGCGCGCCTCCGAACTCAAGGTGGTCGCCCGGGCCAACTCTTCCACGGACTGCATGCGGGCTCCCGAATTGTCTTCGTTCTTCACCGCCCAGGCCAGCAGCGGCCCGACGATGTCGTCCGAGGGACTGCCTTGAATCTGATAGTCCCGCGTCGCCCGGAAATCCACCTGCACCAGGCCGCTGGCCGGATCCAGCGGCTTGACCTTCAGGTCGCGGATCTGCGTGTCCCCGGTGAGGACGCTTTCGGCAATATAGGACCGATCCAGTGCTGCGGGTGAGGCTACCATAAAGGGCGGCGCCTCCCCCGGAAATGCCACCGGTGAAACAAAGGCGAACCGGCCGATGAGCAATCCCAGGAAGAGCATGCCGAAGGCGACGACGGGCTGCATGACCGGCCCGCTCAGAGGCCTCAGCCATTCCCGCAGGCGTTCCCCGATACTGATGGTTCGCCGCCCGTTCTTTTCGGCTTTTAACCTGGCCGAGAGCCGTTCCCTGGACTGCGCCAGGGCTTCCGGTTTCGCTTCGGCGGGCGCACGGGAGGTCAGCAGAGCGCGGAAACGGTCCAGCTCTTCCCGGCGCGACTGGCATATTACACAGGTCTCCAGGTGCTGCAGGAAATCCTCGTCCCCCCCGGGAACTTCCTCCCCGTATTCGTGCAGCCAGTAGCGTTCGTCTAAATCTTTACAATCCATTTTATCCATCAGAGTTGTTGATGTCTGTTGCGTCCGGTCTTTATCTTATCCCTCGATCCGGTAGTACGGCTCCAGGATCACTCTCAGTTTTTCGATGGCCCGGAAGAGGTAACCTTTGACAGTGCCTTCACCGATCTGGAGCGTCCGGGCGATCTCCTTGAGCTTCATGCCGTGGTCGTGCTTCATAACGAAGACGGTGCGCTGCCGGGCGGGAAGCTGCTCCAGGGCGGCTTCGATCTGGTTCAGGATCTCCTGCCGCAAGTGCAGGTTTTCCGGGTTATCCCAGGGGTTGCCCGGGGTGTTGTCGAAGAAATCGTCACGGTCGTCCACGATCCTCTCTTTCAGGTTTCTCCGGGTTAAGCTCCGCTTCTTGCTGATGGCCACGTTCACGGCGATGCGGTGCAGCCAGGTCGTGAATTCCGATTCGAAGCGGAAGGAACCGATGGACCGGTGAACCTTTAAAAAGATATCCTGGTACACCTCTTCCGCGTCGAAGCCGGGGCCCAGGATGGACCGGGTCAGCGTCATGACCCGGGCGTCGTGCATCTCCACCAGGCTGCTGAACGCCGCCTCGTCGCCTTCGATTGCTTTAAGGATGAGTTCGTTTTCTTCAGGATTCATGGAGTCTCTATATCCCGGGCTTTCCCCGTTCACCAGTTTGGACGCTCAATTTGCTGAAAAAGTTGCTCAAAAAAATTTGCCCACTTAACAAAAATCGCTTGACATACATGATAATTCTTTGTATATTAAAATTCAAGCATATTGGATAGTTATTTTATTAAAGAGGTATGTGATGCGCTTGCTCTTTGTTTGCGTGCTCGCCCTGATTACCTCCAGTTCGCCCACCTTGGGTCAAGAATCGTGGATACTTCTTCAGGAATATGAATCACCCAGAAACTATGCTTTAGGGATGTACTATGCTGGAAAACTTCTCTGGCACGTAGACTGGGATTCATCGGAAAATATCCATACAGTTTATACACTAAATCCTTATAATTTGGAGGTTATCGATATAATTCCTTCCCCTATCGAACAGCCTTGGGGAATTACACATGATGGGAATAACTTCTGGATGACAAGCCATGGGATTCACGGTCAAGCGCAAAGTCAGCTTGCGAAAATCAGGGCGGATACCTCTTTCACTGTCGAAGAAATATTTGACTTTGATGGTTATTATTTCTACGGAATAACTTGTGACAGTACGACGGGTCATTTGTGGATTGCCAACCAAACTCCTAGTTGGGTGCAATATTTGCTTGAATTCGATCCGGTTACCTGCGAGGTAATCGAATGGCATCCTTGGCCTTATGGATGGACATTGGGGATGCAATATTGGGATGGACAAATTTGGGCTAATGAATACGATTATTATTATCCTGATCATACGTACATCGTTAATGCTGATAGTCTAAGTTTATTTGATGTTTTGATTCCCCCTTACGCTTGTCCAGAGGGTATAGCAACCAATGGAGTCGTTTGGTGGATATCATACTGGCGATGGGGAAATAACGTGATTCAAAAACTAATTCCGCCAGGTACGGTAGTTCATGACATCGCAGCGTATGCACAGATCTTTCCTCACACGGGCATTCTTGAAGAGTTGGAATTTGAACCTCAAGCTCAGTTTATCAACTACGGATCCGTCCCGGAAATTGAGGTCCCGTTTGTCTGCAGGATATGGGAAGATTCCACAGGATTAGTTGTTTATTGCGACAGTATCGTTTATTATGATGAAATTGCCCCGGAAGAAATAGTGGATATTACGTATGAAACGGCTTTCCTTGAGCCGAATAGGGACTACACTCTTAAGCTTTACAGCAACCTCCTCTGGGATCAGCACCGGAACAACGATACCTTAAGGGTTTATGTGCATACAGTGGGCGGAATCCACGATTTAGCCATTCTATCTATCATCGAACCGGAGGATTCAGAACCTCTTGGCGTGATTAATCCCAGCATACGCGTTCAGAATCAAGGCGATTACTTTGAAGCTGTTGCGCCCGTTCATCTTGAAATCGAACATCCGGACTGCACGGTCAGCGAATATGATGGTCAGGTTTTGGATTTGGAACCGTTGGAGATCGATACTATCTACTTCAGTCCGTTTAATCCTCCAGAAGTGGGAGAATATGTTTTTACCTTTGATGGAATGCTCCCCATTGATGCCGTTCCATTAAATGATTTCGTTATAATGACCTGTTATATCGGCCTGGTACATGATGTGGCGCCGGTTGAAATTATCAGCCCGGAAGTCTATGAGCCCTTCCAACCGATCGCACCTCGCGTTATCGTTGAGAATTTGGGGGATTACGAAGAAGAAGGATTCTGGGTCTCCTGCACGGTTGAAGATTCGGACTCAACGGTCTACTCCGAGCAGGGCTACTGCGAACCTCTGGAACCTGGCGAACAATGGCAAGTAGTGTTTTACAACTTTTATCCTCAATATCCTGCCAACTATACCTTCAATTTTATCACTTTGTTGACGGGGGATGAGGTACCGGAGAATGATACCTTATCTGCTGTATCTGCGGTGGGATTGATTTACGATGTTGCGCCCGTTACCGTGATCGAACCGCCGGAAGTTCTAAGCCCGGAACCGTTCACTCCATCGGTCACCGTATCGAACCAGGGAAATGTGCCTGCGGACGGCTTTTACACCCGCTGCCGGGTGGATAGCGGCTCTAGCTCACTCTATGATTTACAGACCTGGATTCCTGCGCTGAATCCCGACGAAACGGATACGGCTTTTTTCGAGACAATAACGTTGTCAAATTCGGGTGCATACCGTTTTCTGTTTATCACAGATTGGCAATTGGATAATCATCCGGACAATGATACTTTGGAATTTTGGACGGAATATCCGGCATTAGTTAAAGGTGGAGCTCATCTCACTTTTACAGACTTCAAAGTTGAAGGGGGATTTCCCAATCCTTTTAACGCGCAAACATCGTTCGATGTCTATCTTCCTGTTGCAACTTTTGTCGATCTTTCTTTATATAACCTGAGTGGGCGTTGTGTTCATCATATGAACGCAGGCCGCTTTGGCTGGGGCGTTCATCGCATCACAGTTGAAGCCGCTGATCTTCCCAGCGGAATTTATATAGCCCGAATAACAACTGAAAAGTGGGAGGAATCATTCAAGGTAGTCTTACTGAAATGAAGGAACAATTGCCAGTTGTCGACATCTACATACCCTGCTACGAACCCGACGAGTTCCTCGAACGCTGTATTCACTCAATCTTCAAACACACTAAAAGGGATTACAACCTCATCGTTATCGTCGGCAAGAGATCCATCGCCAAAAACCGGAATGCGGGACTGTGCCAGGGGACCTCAAAATGGATCTGTTCCATTGATGCAGATTGTGAGGTAACGCAGGATGATTGGCTTGATCTTTTGATAGAGACTGCTGAAAGTCGACCGGAAGTGGGCATTATCGGCCCCAAAGTTGTCATGTTCGATGGGACCATTTTCTCCGCAGGAACCGGACCGGACGGTTATCCCATCGCTTATGGTGAGAAAGATCAAGGGCAGCGAGAGATCGTCGAGCAGGTCCACGCTCTTAGCGAGAATTGTCTCTTGATGCGCAGAGGGATCTTCGAATTCGACGAGTGGTTTTGGCAATCGAAGAGTTCTGAAGGTCAGGATGTCTGTATCCGGTTGAGAAAGCAGGGATACAAAGTTCTCTACGATGGCAGAGTGAAAATCCAACATAATAAATACCCCATAAAGGCAAGTCCTTTCAACTGGGATCATATCTATTTTCACCTGAAGCATCCATCGACGTATTTCAATCATTTCCGGAAGCGATCCCAGGATAGGACTTGAGTTTTCTAATTCTAATTTAGGAGGTGTATCATGAAGGGCTTTGTATTCGTTTTTAGCTTGGCTGTGTTGGTTCTCTCGGCACAAGCCGACACCATTTACGTCCCCGAAGATTACTTGACCATTGGTGAAGCCATCAACGCGGCTTCTGATGGGGATTCAATCATCGTCGGTCCTGGTATTTTTGATCCCGCGCCGACAGTGTTTTACCAGCCAAACAACATAACCTTGCTGGGTAATGGATATTTAGGAACTGAAAGGACGACTATAATGGGTAATTTCAGCGGTGAGGTTGAAGGCAAATTTGATATCCGCTTTGTTGATGGTTGGGAAATTGGCGGATTCGAAATGTTGGCTGGGCACAAGGGAATAAATACTCACAGCAGCACAAACTGCTACTTTCATGATTTATGGGTGCACGATATTACTTGGTATTACGCTGTAGCAATTGAGCTTGGCGGCGCTTGTAGCAATGTACTCATCGAGCGATGCCTTTTTGAAAGAGCTAATTACAGCGGCATTGAAATTTTCTATGAGGGCGGTTCAGGGATTACCATCAGGAACAATACAATTGTGTGGACAACAGGCGACTACCTGAGTCCTGGCAACGGAATTCTTATACGAGGATTCGTACCCGATCTCGTCATTGAAAATAACATCATTGCCTATAACGACGAGGCCGGGATAGAATTTGTCGGCTGCTGGATGGGATCAGAATTCCTGGGTTATAATGACCTTTACGGAAATGGTGGTCCCAACTGGGTTGGCTGCACACCTGGTTCAAATAATATATACCTAGATCCGCTATTTGTAGGAGGACCAGGGCCTGAACAATATATGTTGTTACCCAATTCCCCCTGCATAGATGCCGGTGATCCTGCATCACCGCTTGACCCGGATGGCACCATAGCCGACATCGGTTGCTTCTATTTCGACCAGAACTTTACACCAGGCAGCCTGACGCTGGATCTGGAGCCCGTGAATCCGCCGATCGTCATACCGCTTGAAGGCGGCTCGTTTGAGTTTACGGCGGACATCACTTGCGATTCCACAAACTACGCCCTCTTTGATGCCTGGACTGAAGTTGTGCTGCCCAATGGTCTGGTTATGGGACCACTGCTTGTAAGGGAAAATATCTTTACCTCCGCCGGGCAGATAATTTCCCGCGAGTTGGAGATGTACGTCTCTATGTGGGCGATGTCGGGCACGTACGAATACTGGGGCTATCTGGGCCAATACCCTGACGTAATATGGGCGGAAGACTCCTTCACCTTCGAGAAGGAGGGGTATGACGGACTTTCCCCAGAGGGCGCATCCGCTTACGCCATCTTGTCCGGCTGGGATACGGAGGAGAGGATCGACCTTTCCACAGACCAAGGCGTGGT
>JALGZU010000700.1 GCA_025774735.1 candidate division LCP-89 bacterium
ATGGCGAGGCTGTTGGAGTCCAGCTACCGCTGTACGCTCTGCCGCCGTTGCGCTCAGAGCTGTCCCATCGGTGTGGACAACGGCCTGATCAGCCGCGAAATAAGGAAGGTATTCAGCTCCGAATTGGGCATTACCCAGAAGGGTCTCCACGAAAAAGGGACGGTGCAACAGCTTCAGGTTGGATCGAGTACCGGTATGAATGACCTGGCTGTCAAGGATAACGTCGAGTTCATCGACGAGGATATGACCGACCGCACCGGCATCAAGGTGGAGACCAAGTGGGACGTGGAAGGCGCGGACGTACTGCTGTTGCACAACGCCGGGGAATTCATCGCCTGGCCGGAAAATCCCGGCTGCTTCGCCCTGCTGCTCGATGCCGCCGGTATCAGCTGGACTCTATCGAGCGACATCGCCGGATATGACGGCGTGAACTACGGGTTGTTCTATGATGACGTGCAGCTTGCAAAGATCGCCATGAAACACTTCCAGATTGCCGAGAAATTGAAGGTGAAGAAGATCGTTATGGGCGAGTGTGGCCACGAAGGCAAGGCGTTGGGAGTGATCGCTGACCGCGTGGGGAATCCCACCATCCCGCGTGAAACCGCCATGACCCTGATTCGCGACATCGTCTTCAGCGGCAAGATCAAACTGGATCCGTCCAAAAACGACTTCCCGGTGACCCTGCACGATCCCTGCAACCTGGTTCGAGCCATGGGTGTTGTCGAACCACAGCGCGAGGTGCTGCGCCACATCGCTCCCCGTTTCCGGGAGATGGAACCTCACGGCGTGCGCAACTATTGCTGCGGTGGCGGGAGCGGTTTCGCCATCATGTCACAGTATAACTTCATGGACTGGAGGCTGCAGATCAGCGGCCGCAAGAAGTTCAAGCAGATCCTGGATTCGTTCGCGAATGAAGATCCCGGTCCGGAAACTACAAAATACGTCTGTGCACCCTGCTCAAACTGCAAGGGACAGATTCGAGATCTCTTCGATTATTATGGAGCAAAGGAGAAATCCGGCCTACACTACGGCGGTCTGGTTGAATTGGTCGTTAACGCCATGGTGGACATCAACGGCCAATTCATGGACTGGGATATGATGTAATCCCGTTTCGATCCCCTTATCATCTTGAAATAGAGTCAAACTTACAAAAAACGGTCACACCTTACCTGGAGGTGTTTGAAATATGGACAATACAACCGCAAAGAAAATCCTGGTCGTCGATGATGAACCTGATATAGTGACTTACTTAGAGGCTCTGTTTCAGGATAACGGATTTGAAGTCATCGCGGCGTACAACGGCAAAGAGGCTTTTGAAAAGGCCGTCAACGAAAAGCCCGATCTCATCAGCCTGGACATTACCATGCCGGAGGAATCGGGCATCCGGACCTTCCGGGATCTGCAGGATCACGAGGCGACTCAGAAGATCCCCATCATCATCGTAACCGGAATCGATCCTCAGTTCAAGCGTTTCATCGAAACCCGCAAGCAGGTCAACCATCGAACCGGATGAACTGATCGCCAAAATCAGAGAGATTCTGAGCCTGAAGTAAACTTTCGACACCTTGAAATAATTAAGGCGCCCCGGGATAGCCTCGACCCGCCGTCTCCTTAAAATGATGGCGGCGGGTCTGAGCTTGACGAGGCCCGTAGGGCATATTAAAATTACCCCTGGGGGGGAAAAGAAAAAGGGCAATCCGGAACGCCGGGTTGCCCTTTATTGCTCGAGGTCAGCAGGATAGTATCTTTTACTTCGTGAAGACCACCTTTTTAACGGCCGTACTACTGGTGGTTTCCAGGCGGACGAGGTAGATGCCGGACGAAACAGAGCCGGCATTCCAGCTGGTCTGGTATTCGCCTGCTGCACGGAAACCGTCCAATAGCTCGGCAACTCTCTCGCCGCGCAGGTTGTAAACGGATAGAGTGGCCTGGCCCGCTTCCGGAAGGATGAAAGTGAGGGTCGTCTCCGGATTGAAGGGATTGGGGAAAGCACCCTGAATCCGCGATTGATCGCTCACATCTGTCCGGTGGCCCCATCCGTGATGACCGCCTCCCCGGTAAACGGGATCGCGCCACCAGAGGCCGTTGATTTCGTAAACGATGACCATAGGTGGAGTAAACCAGTCAACCAATCCCCCGGTGATCTCGACCCATTCACCGTCTTCTGGTCTTACCGCTCCACTGCCGGGATCGTACCAGGGTGGACCGAACTGGAGCCGGTATTCCGGCTCGCCGTCACCGTCTTCATCTAAATAGTAGCGGTTCTGGCAGACCGTATCCACGATAGCCCAACCTTCCACGTTGACCACTTCAAGAGTATCGCCCTGGCACCCGCCTCCTCCGCAGCCGGTTAATTCAAAATCGACCACTAGCGTTTGTCCGGCTAAAACTTCGATTTCCTCGGTTGCCTTGCCTATGCCCATCTTTCGGGCTTTAGCTGTATAGGTGTCCGGATCAACTTCAGGAAACTCGTAGGTTCCGTCTTCTGCTGTATACGTC
>JALGZU010000186.1 GCA_025774735.1 candidate division LCP-89 bacterium
GGATCATTGAAAAAAACTTAAAAATCCGCTAAAGTTTTCATTAAAGTGAGTCGATTAAAAACCTGAAAGATAATTAACTGGGAAGATTGCCATCCATGTTCAATAGTCCACCTTGACCAAATACAAATAGATGCGTGTACCACTACCCTGCAAAAGCGCCGAGACGAATCGGCGCTTTTTTTATTCCATTGGGAATTATAGACCGAATAGACGGTGGGCGTTGGCCGTAGTGCGTTCGCCGATCTCTGCAACCTCGATGCTCTTGATTTCGGCTAATTTTGAGGCGATCAGGGGGATGTAGGCCGGTTCGTTGCGTTTGCCGCGGTGCGGGTGTGGAGCAAGAAAAGGGCAATCTGTTTCCAGCATGATTCGGTCGAGCGGTGCGGCAGCGGCAGTAGGGAGGAGGGGGGTGTTTTTATAGGTGATATTTCCAGTGAAAGAGACGTCGAATCCGATGTCAAGAACCTGTTTCAGGTCATTCACGTCCCCGGCGAAGCAGTGAAAGACGCCTCGGCTGTTATTCGAGCTTTCCTGCGAAATAATATCAATCGTCTCTGCGAAAGCGTTCCGGCTATGAACAATGATGGGCAGGTCCAGTTCGGCTCCCAGCCGGATCATGCGGGCAAAAACGTCTCGTTGTTGCTCACGTGGAGAATGGTTGCGGTAATAATCCAGGCCGATCTCACCGATGGCAACGACCATTGGAGATTTCGTCAGCTCCCGTACATGTTCTTCCAGCGAATCGTCCGCTTTCCGGGCATCATGCGGATGCCAGCCGATAGAAGCGAAGATCCCTTCGTGCTCGCCGGCAATCTCCAGGGCGGCGCGATTCGTTTCGGCATCGATGCCGACTGTGATAATCTTATCAACCCCGGCCAGCTTCGAATTTCTCAGGACGCTCTCCAAATTGGGCCGGAGCTCGGGGAAGTCCAGGTGAGCGTGGGTATCGACGTACATGATTCTCTTCGATTAATGGAACTGTAAAATACAAAAATATCACTTCGATTAAAAGTTCTATCCGCACGGAATCATGATCGGTAAGTGAGAATGCCGAGAAAAAACTTGTTCCGCAAAAGAAACCCATTAAATTAGGCCTGTTGGTATGCTCTTAAGAAAAATATATCCAGGTGTTCTGTCGCAAAAACACATCACGGGAGGAAGTGCGATGATCTCATTACGAATTCCTTTGGCATTGATCGTGGTGGTAGCGCCGGTGTCCGTTGCGCTGGCTTATCCGCCCGCCGTAAGCATCATGGGGATGAGCACTAGTTGCGTCGATTGTCACCTGAACAACGGTCCCTGGATAGAGGACGATCTGCTCGTAATCGACATTCTCGATAAGGAATCGAAACAATCTTTGAGTCAGCCCGACGGGACTTTTCTCGTAGAGGTGCCCCGAAATACGAACAGGACGGTACTCTGCGTAATCGGACGTTTGGCAGATGATCCGAATCCAGCACCGCTCCGCAACGGCTGGATCTTCTTCGACCCGAAGATGGTCGACAAGCCCGCTCTATCTAAGTTCCTGCCGGATTGGGAGGTGAACGCTACCTACGGATGCAGGCTCGTCGGTGACAAGCTGGACCGTTATCCCGGCGCTACGCTTACAGTGACATCCATGACCATAAGACCGACCGATAAAGCGGAAGATGGAATCTTGACCTGGATGTTAGGGCTGACTGTGGGTGATCCACCCAAAGGAAAGCCTACCGAGGGTATGCTGGGGAACTTTTATGAATACCGGTTGAAACTCAGGATTCGATAATTCAGTACTTGACGCCTATAAAAAGAGAAGCCGGACCTTGAATCCGGCTTTTGATTTGCTGGCAAAATCCTTTTAGAACTTGGCATCGGCTTCAACTTTATTCTCTCGGTACCAGGCAATAGTTTTCGAGAGCCCCGTGCGCAGGTCGGTAGGGGGGATCCAATTGAGGATTTCTCTCATTTTACTCACGTCCAGGATCTTCACCATCTGTCCGTCCGGCTTGTCTGAATTCCAGCGAATAGTCCCATTATATCCACTGATATCGTGTACGAGTTCAACTAATTCTTTAATATTGGTTCCGACACCGGTACCGATGTTCAACGGCTCGACGTCGTCGTAGACCTCCGCCGCCCTAACGATTGCCTGTGCGCAGTCTTCGACGTAGAGAAATTCCCTGACAGGCTTTCCGGTTCCCCAGACTTCCACCTCAGGTTTGCCGTCCAAAGTGGCTTCGACGAATTTGCGAATAAGCGCTGCGACCACGTGGGAGCGCTTCTCGTTGTAGGAGTCCCCGGGGCCGTACAGATTGGTCAGGATTAAGTGGATGCCCTTGAAATCGTACTGCTTCTCATAAGCCCAGCACTGCACCTGCATCATCTTCTTGGTCAATCCATAGTTGCGAACCGTCTCATGTAGAGGACCGTCCCAGAGGTTCTCTTCGGCGAGGTTGCCTTCCAGATATCCCGGGTAGGAACAGGCGGTACCGATCCCGACAAACTTCTTTACTCCTGCAAGGCGGCTGGCTTCGATGACATTTGCCCCCATGACCAGGTTTTCATAGAATATCTGCCCAGGATAGACCTGGTTGATCCAGATACCGCCGTAGAAGGCGGCGCTGTGAATGACGATATCCGGTTCCGATGCCTCGAAACAACCCAGCGCATCCTCAAGTTTCAGCAGATTGAATTCCCGCTTGCGGGGGATGAAAACGCGGGCGCCTTCCTGTTCGAGTATCCCGACGATTTGGCTACCCAGAAAACCCGATCCACCTGTTACGACGACTCTCTTTCCTTGCCAACATGACATCTTCCGCCTCTCAAACGTTGCTGAATTCGTTGACGACGTCGATGACGTCCATAACACTCAACAGTTCGTCGATGCCTTCGTCAATACCAATGGTCGTGTAGAAGCCGGCTTTGTTGATCTTCTCGTAAGAGACCTCGTAGTTGCGTTGGTCCTCGTCCTTGCCGATTTCAGCGAAATGCAGGTAATAATCGATGCGCTGCTTGATCATCAGGGCGATGTCTTCTTTGGAGAAGTTCATATCGTTCGAGCCGACGTTGTAGACCTGGTCCCGCATGCTGTGGAAGTTTTCCAGGGCGTAAATCATCGACAGGGCGATGTCGCGCACGTGAATGAAGGTGCGTTTAAAGGATTTCTCGTAGATGATCAGGTTACGGTTTTTCACCGCCTGGTAGGCGAAATCATTGATGAGCAGGTCGAGTCGCAACCGCGGTGCGACGCCGAACGCAGTGGCGTAGCGGTAGGCGACCACGTTGCCGCGATCTAACAGGTAAGCTTCCGCTGCGGTTTTTGTTTTACCGTAGATCGTTAGAGGATTCAGGGGCGTCTCTTCCGTGCACGCGTCACCAACCAAAGCTCCGTAATTGGATCCCGTTGATGCAAAGATCATGGGGCGGTCGTGACGCAAGCCTTCCATCAGGATGGTAGCATCCTGATTAATCTCCTGAGCCAGCTGCGGACTCTTTTTGCAGGCCGGAAAACCGACGATGGCGGCAAGGTGAACCACAGCATCCATGCCATCCAATGCGGGACGGATATCCTCTACTTTGCGGACGTCCCCGCGGACGAATTCAAACTGATTGGATGAGAAACAGGAGAGGAGGGATTTGCCTCCGTACATCAGGTTATCCAGCACCCGTACTTTGTAATCTCTTTCAAGGAGCATGGGCACCAGAACAGAACCGATATAGCCCGCACCCCCCGTAACCAGGATGGTCTTCATCGAACTCCCCCCGATATATGCTTTATTATCCGAGTTTTATCTGCAATTTACATGCTCAAGTATTAAAATCCGACTGGCTCCTTGAATTCTCCGAAAACCTCTTTCATGATAACGGTGATTTCCCCCAAGGTGGCGTATGCTTTGACGGCGTCAATGATGGGGGGCATGAGATTCTCCCCGTTTTCCGCGGCTTTCCGGACTTCGGCTAAACAGCGTTCGACCTTGTCCTGGGATCTCTCTGCACGGATCTTGCCGACTCGTTCCTGCTGTTTAGTCGTGGCATTTTCATCGTATGAGTGCAGTTCCACTGTCCGCTCTTTTTCCTCGGTGCGGTAACAGTTGACGCCCACTTTACGGATTTCGCCAGATTGGATATTCTTCTCGGTCTGGTAAGCCTGCCGGGCGACCTGCCTCTGGATCGTTCCGTCGGCGACCAGTTTCACCATGCCGCCCTGCTCGATTACGTTCTCTAAACAGGCTTCAATCCGCTTCTCCATTTCATCAGTCAGAGCCTCGACGTAATAGGATCCCCCCAGTGGATCGACCGTGTCGGCCAGTCCCATCTCCTCGATGAGAATCTGCATGGTGCGCAGAGAAATCAGCGCGGCCTTTTCCGAAGGGATGGTGTAGGCTTCATCATAGGAACACAGTGCCATCGTCTGGGTGCCGGAGAGGGCCGAAATTAGGGCGTAATAAGCGCCGCGAACGATATTATTCTCGGGTTGTTCGATGGTCAGGCCGCCGCCGCCGCCACCGGCGATCATGCGCAGCCACATCGAACGCGGATCCTTGGCTCCGTACGCATCCTTGAGAATCCGGGCCCAGTAACGCCTTCCGGCGCGGAATTTTGCTACCTGCTCAAAGAGGTTGCCAAATATGTCGAAGTTGAAACTGAGGCGCCCGGCGAACTCGTCGATGTGAAGGCCTCTCCTTAGCGCTTCATCCGCGTAAGCCCTTGCGATCCCGAACGCGTAAGCCATCTCCTGCACCGGATCGGCTCCCGATTCCCGAATGTGATAGCCGCAGACTGATACCGGGCTGTATTTCGGCACCTGCTGGGCGCAAAATTCGATAGTATCACCGATCAGCCGGATTGACGGCTCTACTGGAAAGATCCAGGTGCCGCGCCCGACGAACTCCTTCAGAATGTCATTCTGCGCCGTACCTCGGAGTGATTTGAGATCGTAGCCTTGCTTCTCGGCCATGGCGAAGTACATGCCCATCAACACGATGGCCACAGCGTTGATGGTCAGCGATACGGTGATTTTATCCAGCGGAATCCCATCGAATGCGATCTCCATATCGGCCAGGGAATCGACTGCCATGCCCACGCGGCCGACTTCACCGAATGATTTCTCATCATCGCTGTCGAGACCCATCTGTGTGGGCAGATCGAAGGCGACGTTCAGACCGGTCTGACCCTGATCGATGAGAAACTTGAACCGTTCATTGGTTTCAATTGCAGAGGCAAATCCCGAATATTGCCGCATAGTAAAAGGACGTTTCCGGTACATCAGGGAGTGAATCCCCCGGGTAAAGGGATATTCCCCCGGATTGCCGATCTTTTCCTCAGCACTGCCGGTGGCGACGTCTTGCTGACCGTAGACAGGTTTTACCTCGATACCAGATTCTAAAACGATTTTCTTGGTTTCTTCGGTCATGCCTCTTCTATATCAGGTTTGTTTCGACGATTTGATTTATCTTCTCAGCGATATCTTCGAAACTTGCGCCTGCGGTGAAGACCGCCTTGATGCCGATGCTTTCCAATAGCGCAAATTCCTGTTTGGGAATAACGCCCCCAACCACTACTGGTACCTCCCCCAGATCCGAATCGCGTAATTTTTGGATCAGCTTTTCACAGATGGGGAGGTGAGCACCGGAGAGGATTGAAAGGCCGATCAAGTCCGGATCCTCTTGAATCGCAGCCTGTGCGATGCCGTCGATGCTCTGGTGCAGTCCGGTGTAGATGACCTCAAACCCGGCTTCAATCAAGGCTTGAGCGACGACTTTAACCCCGCGATCGTGGCCATCAAGGCCCGGTTTTGCAAGTAATATTCGGATCTTTCTATCGATATTCAACGTTACTCCAGGAACAAAGCCTCTGGTTAATTCTTTGAAAATATAAACAAAGACATGAAAAAAAGCAAACATTTTCCTTTAAATTCTGGCCGTAGATATTTCAAAAAAGCGTTGACAATTATCTTAGAATTTGCTAATTGAAAGGGTTTATCAGGGAGACTAAATGCCCGAGGAGAGCATGAAAACATTGGAAGCCCTGGGAATGATTGAAACCCGTGGCTTGGTCGGGGCAATCGAAGCCGCCGACGCCATGGTCAAGGCTGCGAAGGTTCAGCTGGTCGGTAAAGAGAAAATCGGGGGGGGTTACGTTACCGTATTTGTGCGCGGAGACGTGGGGGCTGTCAAAGCAGCTACCGATGCAGGCGCGACCGCGGCTGAAAAGGTCGGGGAACTGGTCTCAGTGCATGTCATCCCGCGTCCGCACCAGGAAGTGGAAATGATCGTACCCCATCGCGATAACCCGAACATCGAGTAGGACGCGCTGCGATGAACACTTCCGTACAGGGAAAACCTCCCTCCGGCGAACGTGCCCTGGGGATGGTAGAAACCCGTGGCCTCGTCGGAGCCGTCGAAGCTGCTGACGCTATGGTTAAAGCGGCCAAAGTGACGCTCTTGGATAAAGAGCTGACCACCGGCGGCCTGGTGCTCATCAAAGTGATCGGAGAGGTCGGAGCAGTAAGATCTTCCGTCGATGCGGGGGCTCGAGCTGCCGAGAAAGTCGGACAATTGATCTCGACTCACATCATCCCACGGCCACACGACGAAGTCGAAGATCTACTCCTTTACGAATTTCCCGAGGCGGAGAGAAAATCCGCACGAAAACCAGTGCGACCAGTCAGCGAGAAATCCAGGACGGAACTGAAGAATATGCCCGTCAAAGAACTGCGAGCCCTGGCTCGGAAAACCGATAATTTCACCTTAACCGGCCGGGAGATTTCGAAGGCCGGCAAGGATCAACTGCTGAGGGAATTGCGTAAGTTTTACCCCCCTGAATAATCCAACCTGCCGAACAATCCACACGGGTGATGAAGTTGGATCGCTTTAAGGCCTACCTCCGCCCCTTATCGAAAATACTCTTGCTCTGGGCAGTGATTTTTATGATTGTTGCCGCGGGGGTGCATTTCGGTGTCGATAAAAAAGTTATCGGCGTCTCGGTCGCCATCTTCGGATTTCTCACCAACGCCTTCGCCGGCCTGCTCACTCTCATCGCTTTCGTCCCCTTCATAGGTCCGCTGATCGTTAAGGTTGTTACACTGCCGATATTCTGGGTTTTCAATGGGCTCGGGTATTTCTTGTCCGCGTTTGCCATCAAGCGGGGTTATTCCAAAGAGGTAATGAACTACCGGGTGTTGACCATGGCTTTCCTGGTGGGAATTATCGTCGGTTTCATCCTGGGTAGCATATTTTAGAGAGGCCCCGCCGGTTTCGAATCAGCAAATCTCACTTGCATTCCCACAAAAATTATCTTATCTTTTTAGTAATCGAATCTGCTCCTGTTCAGTGTCTGTTAGCTCAGATTGCGCTAGTATGATGCATATGACCTATTTAAAGTCTATTTTAGTGTTATGTGGAGCGACTCTTCTTGCTATCGAATTGCAGGCAGCTCCGCAAATATCGCCGACGATCGTTTCGGGCACAGACGATATCATTTACTCCGAAAATTTCGAGAGTGGCACGGGCGGCTGGAGCGGTCTTGACCTCACCGATCCCGGTGTCATCTGGCACGAGGAATCCTACAACGCCATCAGCGGTGATTCCTGCTGGTGGAGCGGCGATCCCGACCTGATGGGTTATGGGGATAACTGGCTCCAGTATCTGGTCAGTCCTGAAATCGATCTCTCCGTAGCGACGAACCCGGTCTTATCATGCATTCTGTACTGGTCGGTTGAAGATACCGGGATTATCGGCGGATACGATGGTCGTGACGGCTGTAACGTTTGGGTCTTTAATTCCGATCCGCTGGTCAACGATTGGGAGGTGTTGACCCCGGATTATCCGGCTTACACCTGTCAGAATCTGCGTAGTTTTGGCTGGCGCTGGGGAATGGGATCGGGAATTCCCGGCTGGGCTGGTTTTTCGGGGGGGTGGATCCAGGCCAGTTTCGATCTTACCGGGTATACTCGTTCCGACGTACGTCTGCGATTTGCTTTTGCTTCAGACGAATTAAATTCAACTACCACGATACCTTCTCTACTCGGCTTCTTCGTGGACGCCATAGATGTGCGCGAAGGGTCCACCGTCTATCTGCGCAACAACGCCGAAGGCAACAGTTACCCCGCCGAATTCACCTTTGAAACCGGACCAGTTTCAGGAGACCACTGGGTGTTCACCGACGAGAACTTTCACAGTTTCAGCCACAGTTGGAATTGCGATGACCTGAATCTCCTCTCGAACGCTCTCATCTCGCCCCCAATCACCATCCCCGCCGGTATGAACTGTGAGATGAGATACTGGGTCTACTGCGACATGCCCGACTTTGATGGGGATGGGGACGATATCCTCGAGGATTATTATTTCATCGAAGTGGCCAGTCTGGGCAGTGCTATCTGGTTACCTCTGGTTTACGATTGGGCCCACAACGGCTCCCAGATTCAGTGGGTGGAGAGAACGAACGGTTACCGCGGCGAAGCAGGCCTGCCGACTTCGAACATCAATTTGACTCACTGGGCGGGACAGACTGTGAGGATCCGTTTTCGCGCTATCACCGATGATAACGACGATGGTGGTTCCGGCAGCGGCCTCTTCATCGATGATGTTGAGATTATGGCCGAATTCCTGCCGGAGAACGATGCGGGCGCAACTCGTCTTATCGTGCCTTTTCCGACCTACGCCGGTCAAGGTGCCATCGATTGCAGAGTCGATCTGGTCAATTACGGGACCCTGAATCAACCTCAGGTTCCGGCTTTCTGGAGTGTGGGCGGATCGCCGACGGCGCTGTTTCCCTGGGTACAGATCAACGCCCTTGATACGGTTACGACGATTTTCCAGTGGACTCCGCCAGCTGCGGGCACTTATGAGTTCACCGCCTATACGCAGCTTTCGACGGATGAAAATCCGGCCAACGACCTCGCCGATGCCGGCACTGTTGAAGTGACGCCTCCCGGGATCTTCGAGTTGGGCTACGATCACCGGCAGGTCACCTACCTGCTGCCGGGATACTTTCCCTTCAATTACAGCCAGAACAACGGAGCACTAATGTACTTTACGCCCGCGGATGACGGCATCCTGGGTGATCTGTATTCCCAGACGCTTAAGGCGATGTTTTTCTCCGCGGGGACATTCGATCTGCACATCTACGCGCCAGGAACGCCGTCGAGTCCGGGTGCAGAGGTCTATAGCCAAACGGTGACGATCGATGCGGGCAACCTTGCGCCCAACTGGGCCGAGGTTGATATTTCCGACTGCGACAGCCTGCAGGGCGGACATCCCGATTTCTGGGTCTGGCTGGAAGTGACGTCAAATAACAGCACGCCCCACATCACCGGCCATATCCAGGATTGTTTTACGTCTGGACATTTCTTCACGTACGACGGATCCGAGGCCGTTGGCTCGCTGGCAAACTATAACGTCCGGGTGATCTTCAGCGGCAGCGTCTCAGTCGTGCCGCAAGAACAACCGACTATACCTCGCACCATGGACCTGATCCAGGTGCATCCCAATCCCTTCAATTCGGCTACCACCATCACCTTCACGATGACCGCTCCGACCCAGGCTACTCTGACAGTTTACGACCTCTTCGGCCGTCGGGTCGAAACCCTCACCAACGAATGGTACGATGCTGGTAATCACCAGCTTCGATGGCTGCCTTCGGGTGTGCCATCGGGTAGCTACTGGCTGCATTTGCAGGCAAATAACACGAAAATAGCGACAAAAGTGACTCTCCTGAAATAACTCCAATACCTTTCCCACCAGTAGACCTATAAACTTATCATAATTTAATTGCGTATAACTTATATACCCATTACATTTTTAACACACTCTTATAAAATAATGGGCAGACTCTACGTTTATTCACAAGGAGAGAGAAATGCTGAAGACAGCGATCTGGCTGCTTCTGTCCGCTTCCTTTGTTCTCACGGTGGTCGTTCAGGCTGAAGTAATTCCTGAATCAACCATGGGGAGTGTCAACATTGCCACTCCCTTGCAGATAAAAGGGGGAGAGAAGAGCCTGCAGGCGACGGATGAGGTCATCTTCTACGAGGATTTCGAAGCCGGCGCTACCGGCTGGACGTACGTTGACCTTATGGATGTTGATGTCTGGCACACTGATGATTTTAATGCCTGGGGTGGGTCAGGCATGTCCTGGTGGTGTGGTGATTCCGCTCTCGGCGGCTACGCAGACCACTGGATGCAGTTTCTGGTAACACCCACACTCGACCTGTCCGGGACCACCAATCCCCAACTTCAGTTCAAGCTGTTTTATGCTTCTGAAGCGGATTTCGATGGCGGCAACATCTGGATTTCAACCGATGACGGCGCTACCTGGGAAGTTCTGAATACGGTGACCCCGGCCTATGAAAGCGCCAGCCTCCCGGCTTTCGTGAGTGAATTCGGGTTGGGCGCGAACGTTCCCGGCTGGATGGGATATTCAGGCGGCATTTCTCCAGGTGACTGGGTTAACGCTTCGGCAGACTTAAGCGCTTACGCTGGAGAGGCCGCGTTTAAGCTTCGCTTCGCTTTCGGGACAGATGGCGGATGGTCCACGGCGGATGATCCAACGCTGACCGGGATGTTCGTCGACGAAATTTTGATCGGCGAAGCGCCGGCTACCGTGCTGTTGCGCAACAACGCCGAAGGTATTGCTATCCCCAGCGATCTGGTGCCTACGCCTTTCCCTGCGCCCGGTAATTTCTGGCACGTATCAGAGGTGCTTTCCCCGCCTCCGCCTTCACCGACGCACGTCATGGAAATGTCCGACGGAGCGGGCAGCTACGTGCCCTACATTTTCAACGCTGCGGTGACACCCACCATCGACCTGACCACCTATAATCCTGATTCCGGACGAGTCTATGGTGATCTCTACGTGCGGGGCGGCATAGACGTAAACCTGAACGACTGGTGGACCGTTCAGGTCAGCCCTGACAACGGCATAAGCTGGTACTTCAGTTCCAATCCCTGGGGTGATCCTTTCGGGCAAAATTTCGTCTTCATCGATGCTCCGCCTGATTGGTCACTCTGGTCTGCAGTCTATACAGAAGGAGGGATGGAACTGACCGATTATGCCGGTTATGAAATTCTGGTGCGGCTCCTCTTCTTCGCAAATCCGGATTCAGTCTTCGGTGAGGGCGTATTCGTCGATGATGTGCAGATCGACTATATCACCGGGTTGGATCACGACGTTGCCATGCAGAAACTCCATGTGCCCATGCCGACCTCGGCATATTTCAATACGATAGGCTGCACGGCTGAAATCCTCAACCTGGGGCTCCTGGATGAGCCGCTGGTGCAGACCTGGTTTAGGGTGGACGGGACGCCCTCTCCCTTACTGCCGTGGGCGGCCATCGCCTCAGACAGCATGCAGGTCCGTACGTACGACTGGACAGTACCGGCTCCGGGTGCCTACACCATCGACGCCTACACGACCCTAGCCAGCGACCAGGACCTGAGCAATGATACGAGCTATGCGGGCCTGGTGGAGGTGACTCCCGATACCATCT
>JALGZU010000187.1 GCA_025774735.1 candidate division LCP-89 bacterium
ACCGATGGGACAGCTCTGAGCGCAACGGCGGCAGAGCGTACAGCGGTAGCTGGACTCCAACAGCCTCGCCATCAGGGTCCAGTTGAGTTCGATATCGCCGTGCTGCATCCGCCTGTAGAGCGGATTACCGGGCTTGACGTACTTGAAGTACAACCGCCGCAGCACTTCAGCCCGGAAGGTGGGGCGATAGACTTCGTTGTAACCGCTGGCTTCGTAAACGGGGCAGTCGTCCACGCAGGTCTGACAGCGGGCGCAATGTTCCATCGAGAGCACTAGCGGCTCGAGAAAAGTCCAGTTGTTCTCCTGGGTGAAGAGCTTCTTCAGGCCGTTAAGAAAAGCCCCAACCAGCTTCTCTTCCTCTTCCTTGGACTTCGGCTTGGGAACACCCACGCAAATGGTGTCGTCGAAGCTGCTCTCAACAGTCTCTTTTTGTTCTTCGGTCAAGGTCTTGAAACCGGGCGCGTCCTCGATTTTCTCGTAAGGCGGAGGCAACGGCATTAGATCCTGCGGATCGACATGGCCGAGTTGTTCCGACGGCTCGCTGATGTCCGATATCTTAACGGGTTGCTTTTGGGTGGTCGTCAAGGTGATCATGCTTGTTTCTCCTCGCCGCTTTCCGTGGCAATATCAGCCCAGGTTTTCCTGCCGTCAGCGTTGATGTGGGGCGCAGCCCAGGTGACCGGCTGGTTCACCAGCTTCTCGATTTTCTTCCCCAATTTCCCTCCTGCGACGTTGGGAGTGTCTTCCCAGCGGATGTCATGGTAGGTAAAGTACTTGACAAATGCATGGGTCATGTGAGTGAACGGGAAGTAGACCAGAAAGAAGAGGACGAATCCAATGTGCCAGTATCCCATCGCGGGCAGCGCCGGTGCACTCGCAAGTGTCATCCAGGCGGCGAAGACGCTCGCCACGTCTCCGGAATATCCCGCGTTACCGGCGATCCAGAGCAGGCCGGTGAGGTAGATCGCTCCCAGCAGCAGGAGGTTGAGGATGTGGCTGGTGTTGGTGTACATTTTCAGTTTCCGGTCCGTCAGGCGTTTGACGGACATGACCGCCACGCCGATGAGGCCCAGGATACAGCCCACCCATGCAAATATGGGGACAATGCTCAGAACTACACCCAGAAGAGCATCCGAAATACCGGTGAGCTGGAAAATGCCAGCGAGCACCAGCAGGCACAGTTCGCCGATCAGCAGGTAGAGGCCAAAATGGAGAGTCCAGGACCCGAACCACAAGGAGCGGTTATGCTCCCAGACCCCTTTCAGGAAGATGATCTCGGGAATCATGGCGGCCAGGGTTCCGATCTGACTGTGCTCCCGGGATTTGGTCCACCAATCGACCTCTTCCATGATCGAGCCGCCGTAACTTGCCCTCCCCTTTTCGTGAGGTAAGGGATAGAGTTCCCATCGCAGATGAACCGGCATCTTTACGATGCGTATGATGCGCGCAATCACTGCGACCAGGAACACCAGCAGTGACGCGTAAACCAACAGGTTAAGAACCGACATATGCTTCCTTTCCTTCCAGGTTTATCTTAAATCCGTGGAATCGATCCGCCCCAATCTGCAGACGAATTTTGGGAAATTATTCACGATGCGGAATTGAGAGAAGTAGGCTTCGCAAATCGATTTCCCTCAGTGTCACTCGGATTTTTGCAGGCCGTGGAGCAGATCTTTCAGGTCTTCGGTACAGTAGGCACCAAACCGGTACACTTCACAGGACCGGCAGGACCACTCTTGGCAGCCCTTTTCCTCTCCCCGCAGCACCCAGCAGGGGCGATCTGATTCACGTATGGCAGGGCAGCTATTGCGGCTCTCTTCGCTGCACTGCTTGAATTCCCAGCAGGGTAGCAACGCCCAGAGACGCCGGATGCCTTCCAGGTTCAGCCCCCGCTCCCTGATCAAGCACTGGATCAGGCGGATCCGTTCCAGGTCCTCCACGCAGAGTAGACGCATATTTCCGGGGGTGCGGTCGAAGATGATCAGACCCGCCGCCTCGTATTTGCGCAACGCCGATTCGGACAGACCGCTGATGCGTGCAGCGGCGCTGATGGTGATAGCTGGCGCTAGGTTGTCAAAATTTTGACGAGGTGCATGGTCTTCCAACCACCTGCTGAGACCGTCTTCTCTCATGCGGTTTCGCCTGTTATAGACCTGCTTTGTGATACTCGTAAGCTCGATAAAATATAAGAAACTTGCACTTTAAAGTCAAGCTTTTTGTTAAATATATAACTAAATTATTCACAACGATGGCCGCTTTGGAAAGGGTCTGTAGTGGAGAGGTGAAAATGGGGAATCAGAGCGTAATTAGATTTCGACGAAGGCCTTGTCAGCGGCCTTTTCGGACACCGTCTCGGCTTTGCGGGAGGGTTGATTTTCCTTGATAGGGACGACGACCGTGAAGTGAGCACCGTTATTGGGGCTGCCGTCCACGAGGATGGTACCGTGGTATTTATTGATCAGTTGGTAAGTGCTGGAAAGCCCCAGACCGGTTCCGGTGGGATCACCGGACTGGGCTTCGCCGACGGGCGGTTTGGTCGAATAGAATGGAGTGAAGAGGTTGTCGGCTTCAGCCGGATCCAGGCCGTAGCCGGTATCCCGGAATTCCACGTAGATGTTCTCTTCATCGAAACGGGTGTTGACGTGGAGCTTCTTCACCGGAGAATAGACCATGGCGTCGAGGGCGTTATTGATGATGTTCAGGCGAATTCGTACTGTTTGTCGATGTTGTGCTTGAAATTTAAATTGGCATCCAGGAATTTCAGCTCATTCTTGAGCAGGGTATTCAAATTGAGCATACGGCCGCGTTCGTCCTGTTCGTGACGGCTCTTGATCATCATGTTGCTGATGATCTCTTTCATACGTTCGGTCTGCGTCAGGATGATGGGAATCTCTTCCAGGTCGCTGGCGCGGCTGTAGAGCAGGTCGAGGTATCCGACAATGATTGAGAGGGGACCGTTCAGGTTGTGAGCGATGCCGGAAGCGAGGATACCGATGTCGGAGAGCTTGTGCTCCCGCAGCAATTTTTCTTCGAGGGAGTGGTACAGCTCCTCGAGCTGCCGTTTTTCGGTCTCATCGGTCAGGGTGAGGATGAGGAGATCTCCCCCCTCATCTCCATCCGGGAGCCAGGACAGGCTCACTTGCAAAGTGCGGCCGTGCAGGTCGCCCCGGAAGGTCAGCGGTTCCCGCGCCTGTCCAATCATGGCTTCGCTGACGGCCTGGCCGACTCCGGAAGGCAGGATATCGAACAGGGATTGACCCGGCATTTCCGATCGATCGCGACTCAGAAGGAGGCCGGCGGATTGGTTGGCTAAACGGACGGTCCCTTCCCTGTCCGCACAGATAACTCCCTCCTTCAAAACCTCGAAGAACGCGGCGATGCGTCTCCAGTCCGGGGAGAGGCTATCCCGGGTTGATGTTTCTGAATTGGCGGACCGGCTGCCCATGGTCACTGACGTGCTATCACTTTCCTAACGTAGTGTGGTTCTGCAGTGAAAAATAAGGGGTTACGTCAAGGAATATAGGTAATCCGCACAATTAAGTCAATCTTTTTTGAAAATTTACCGGGGGATGGCGTAAAATTGACCTGCGCCTGAATCAGTGGACATCCGGGGCACGGACGCGGCCTTTAGGCTTCTTCTCATTGCCCTGGAGATGTTCCCGTTCCCGCATGAAAATATAGTTGACCAGCTTATAGTGCGCCGACCGTGACATATCTTCGAACCGGATGGAGACAGCCCAACGGTTCGTTTTGCCTCTCTGCGACGTGCGGATGACCACCCCGCGCACGACCGGCAGCCCGTACAGCGCGGTTGGATCCAGGTTGATGTAGAGCACCTGGCCGGGTTCCAGGGCACGGTGAAAGATAATGGAAGCTCCGCCGCCGGAGAGGTCGTCCAGGAGAGCGCGGCTGGGCATGCGGTTATCCAGGTGGCGCGTCGGATCGGGTTCTTTGGCTAGCTCTTTTTCGAGCAGCCAGACCAGCACGGGCCGGTCTTCATCCACACGGAAATCCATGCGCCGCTGATCCCGGCGCAGCTTGCGGCAGTGTTCCAGAATGATGAATTCTCCCTCTTCATCCGAGGTGACATTACGCACGAAGCAGGTTCCCGCATAGCGCGAATCACCGGTCCGGTTGAAGAAGATGCGGATTTCTCCGCCTACCTTCAGGCTGGCGTAGATGGGAATATTGGAGAGCAGGCGCACCGACAGCATAGTCTCATCCACCGCCCGCACGATGCCTTCCAGATAAATGTCCTGGGGAAGCGCGATGTAGACGAATTGACCTGCCGGGAGCTCCCGGGTGGAATTCAAAGCCAGGCCGCGCGGCGGAGGCCGGAAGCCCAGCTTGTGGCGCACTGCGCCGAAAAAGCTGTTCAATTCGGGCAGTTCGGACTGCGGACTGGAGCGCAGCACCCGGTCCACAAAGCGGTCGAATTCGATGCTGGACTGCACCAGACCGGCTTGCACAGGTTGGTCTATCCGGCGGGCGTACTTGCGCAGGTTGTCCATCTCTTTGACAATGAGGCCCTTACTGCGGCAGGCGTTGCGAAAGGCCCGCACCACGCCGTAGAGCCGCTTGCGCTTCTCCTGTATGGTCGCCCACTGGTTGTGGATGAGGAAAAACGCCACGATGGCGCCGATGCAGGTCAAACTGATGATAATTTCTGTGTCCGAGGCGCGAAAGTTGTGCCAGGCGTCCACCCAGGCGTGATACATGAACGGTTACCTGTGTAAATAGAGAGACTGCTTCCCCCCTTATATCGGCAGGAGTGGGGAATTTCTAAAGGGGGGATTTTAAATAAGTTTGGTGTGTGGTAGACGCATAAAAGGCGACCCACCGGGTCGCCCCACAGTCAATTAGTCATGTCATTCCGGCTTGTCCGGAATCTGACGTGACGAAGCCGTCTGATTCCCGACGCACTTCGTTTGCGGGAATGACGGCTTAATTATTTTACTTCACCACCATTACCCTTTGCGATGAGGTATTCTTCGGCGTCTCCAGGTGGATGATGTAAACTCCCGAAGCGTGCTGTGAAGGATTCCAGAGGAAGGAATGCGTTCCGGCGGGCTGGCGGCCGCTGCTGATGGTGGTCACCTTGCGGCCCAGGAGGTTGTAGACGGCCAGGGTGATGTTTTGTGTGTTGGGCAGGTTAAATGTGATGCCAGTGACAGGATTATAAACAAGGCTAACGTCATTCCCCCTTAATGGCGGACCGTTGGGCCGCTTGGGACCGACCTGAGGTTCGTCCGTGATGTTGCGGTAGAACTTGATGCCACCTGCAATATATCCGGCAAAAACGTCTATGTCCATATCGCTATCAACGTCGACGAATTCAGCCATATAACCAGTATGGATGTCACCCAATCCCAATAGATCTTGAGATACTAAAACCATGTTGGGCACCCGAGGCGTTCCTATGTTTTCAAAGTACCAAATCTTTCCGTATACACCCACCGCTCCCAGCATCAAGTCGAGATCTCCATCGTAATCAAAATCGACCAGAGTGGGGACGACTCCTTCATCCATACATATACCCTGGAAATTCGAGTCGACGAGGACAAAGTTGAACCGTTCCGGCGTTCCCTGATTTTCAAAATGGTATAGATAATCTGCAGAAAAGTAATCCCCCCCATCTAAAAGCATGTCCAGGTCGCCGTCCGCATCAATATCACCGAGGGCTGGTGCACCCAATAATCCCCCAACCGTCATCTGCGTCAGTTCTGTAAAACCGGGCCAGCTGGTGTCGCCGTCGCATTCCCAGAACTCCACAATCCCCGTCCAGCCGTGGGCCACGACCATGTCTTCATCATTGTCGTTGTCCAGATCGCCGAAGTCACAGCATGCAGCTAAAAAATTCGCTCCCACCATTTGGAGGCTCAGTACCTGGAAAGATGGATTTTCGGCACTACCGATGTTTTTGAGCAACGCAATATCGTTGTAAAGAACGAATATGTCCATATCACCATCGTGATCGTAATCCACAAAATCAGGTTCGCAAGAGCTTGCCACGTCAAGCGTTAGATACATCTGGTTCTCCTGAACCATAACAGGGTTCAGAGAGTCCCCCTCATTGCGCCAGAACTGCATATCGCCGGAGACATTATGATCGGAATAGTTATCCTTACCCACGAAAAGATCATAATCCCCATCGGCGTCGATGTCGCAGAATTCGGCATTGGCGTAATCCCCTACATCGACGCCCAACCAGATGGTGGATAAGCAGGTAAAAATATATAGCGGCGGCGTACTATCATTCCGATAGTAATAAATGTCTCCATTGTCAGTGCCGATGAATAAGTCATGATCCCCATCGTCATCGATATCGCAGAAATCGAGGTAATTCCAATCACCACTAGTGCTTATTCCTGCGAAATTGGACGTGACCAGGGAAAATGCGTAGCTACTGGAATCGCCGATATTTTCGTAAAAATCAACAGTACACGTATACCAATTTCCGGTGAAGAAGTCATAGTCGCCGTCTTCGTCGATGTCCACTAAGTCTCCGAATGTACCGTCTATAGGAATACCATTGACGTCTTTTAAGGTATCTTCCATGACTTCGAAAACGGGATCGTTGACCGTTCCGACGTTCTCGTATATCCAGGTCTGTAGATTGCCGGTTTCCAGGAATAAATCATAATCGCCGTCCCCATCGATATCGCAGAAATTCGGACCAGTGTGACCTAGCATCCCAATATCCAGCCATTGATCATCGAGAAGCATCCAAGCAGGTTCTTGCGGCGTGCCGTAATTTTCATAAAAGGTCAACCTCCCGGACGCGTTTCCGATAATCATTTCATATAAGCCGTCAGCGTCTATGTCGCACAGAGCGGGAACCGTCGCCGCATAGCCTCCAATCCAGGGATAGGGGAGCTGGTAGCCTTCAAATTCAATGGGGATACTGTCCAATTCCTGCAGGAATTCATACTCCTGGGCGAAAGCCAGGAGGGGGAACAGAAGTATAATCGCTAATGTGCGCATCATCAGCCTTATGATAAATGGCCTTTGAACAATATAACCATCTTTTGTCCGTTTGTCAAGGGATAATTTCTATCGGGACAAAATTTTATACAATCACACCAGGCTATAAAAGAAAGAGCTCCCCCTTTCCCATGCAATTGTTTGTGGAGTCAGGTATCCCCGCCCTACGTTTGGGTTCTTAAAAAAATGAGATTGCCACGTCATCCCGACAAATCGGGATTCCTCGCAATGACCAGAGGGCAGGCACGTCCCGAAGGGATCACGTTGTGAGGGGCCTGCCTCTGCGCTGTCGGGGTCAGGGGCGACCCCGACTACGGATTGTAGTGTGGGGGAGGAAAAAAGGGCAGGCACGGGGGCCTGCCCCTACGACAGAATGGGCGGGAGAAGAAGATAAGCACGCATATGGGTGCGCGCCTGGCTCCTCTGGATCCCTGCGTCCGCAGGGATGACACAAAGGTTAAAAAGGCAGCCCTTCGGGCCGCCTTTCTCCATTCGATACGATTTTCCAAGGCTTTTCTAAGCCGGCTGTTTCGCCTTTTTGTTCCGGTATCCCGAAATGATGAACAGATTCGCCAGGATGTATACGGGAAATCCCATCACCACGGCGACTCCCCTGTCCGTCTCCGAAAGAACCCATCCGATGTAGCACATGCCGATGAACCAGAGGATAAAAATCAATCCGCCATAGAGTTCATTCTTCCAGATCACCACATATCCTGCCAGGAAGATTGCCAACGCAATGAATATCGGCAGGGTATCAGCTCCCTGTTTACGGAATCCTTCATCAAAGAGTGCACTCACGATTAAAACAACATACAGCGCTGCATAGATTGACGTTAAGACCTTGAGAGTTTTCGACATGGATGATCCTTTCTATTGATTGAGTACCCGAATGGAGTAGAACCAAAGATTCTATCATCTTTACCTGTTATATCAGGTCTTGTGGTAAATCCGAGTGATCTGACACTCAAACTGTTTCTTGACACCCCTGGATTCCTGCGTCCGCAGGAATGACAATGGCGGGGGAAGCACCCCCGCCCTACGTCTGTATAAGTTATACGTTGCACCTGACAGCAGTATTAATCTACTTCATCGCCTCCTTGACCGCCAGGGCCAGGAGCGGGATCATGATTTCGTGGTGGCCGGTGATCTGGTAGCCCCGTCCGCCCTCTTGCGTGGGCCGCTGCACCACGTTGACCCGGGGGCGGTAGTGCTGGATCATGTCGAAGTTGGCCGTGGTGAAATCCCTGCAGGGATGCCCCAGGTTGCGGGCCACGGTCAGAGCCTTCAGGAAGACTTCGGGCAGGACCACCGCCGATCCGAAGTTCAAGACCACGCCCCCATCCCCGACGCCGGAGACCACCTCAGCGAAGATCTTGAAATCGCGGTGCGACAGTTCGCCGACGACCGCGCCGTCCGCAGAGGGCTGCTGGTGGACGATGTCCGTCCCCACCGCCACGTGCACGGTGACCGGGATGCCCAACTGGTAAGCTCGCCCGTGCACGGTGACCGGGATGCCCAACTGGTAAGCTCGCCCGAGGATGCTGAATTCCAGATTCTTGACCTTCTGTTCGGCCAGCTCCTTGCCGATGGCTTCGCCGAGGCCCAGCTTTTCGTCAAAGCCCTTCTTCAGTGTCCGGTTGATGAAGTCGCCGGTCTCTTCGGCCATGCCGAAAGTGCCGTCGGCCAGGTTGGCGGCCACGTCTTCTGAGGTGCGCCCGAAGTGGGACAGCTCCACATCGTGGATAATGTCGGCCCCGTTCATGGCGATGGTTGTGATGACGCCTCGTTCCATCAGG
>JALGZU010000188.1 GCA_025774735.1 candidate division LCP-89 bacterium
GACATCGCCATCCTGACGGGCGGGCGCGTGATTTCCGAAGAGACCGGGTTCAAACTGGAAAACGCCACGACCGCCGACTTAGGTTCGGCCAAAACCGTCACCATCGACAAGGACGACACCACCATCGTCGAAGGCGCCGGTCAAACGGGAGACATCAAGGGGCGCGTGGCTCAGATCCGCAAGCAGATCGATAACTCTTCGTCCGATTACGACAAAGAGAAGCTGCAGGAACGCCTGGCCAAGCTGGCCGGCGGCGTGGCCGTTCTAAAGATCGGCGCGGCGACCGAAATTGAGATGAAAGAGAAGAAAGCCCGCGTCGAAGACGCCCTGCACGCCACCCGCGCAGCGGTGGAAGAGGGGATCGTTCCCGGCGGCGGCGTAGTTCTGCTGCGCTGCATCCCGGCTCTCGAAAAGCTCAAGCTCGAAGGTGAAGAGGCCGTCGGGGCCAACATCCTGAAGCGCGTCCTGGAAGAGCCTATCCGCCAGATAGTCAACAACTCCGGTTGGGAAGGATCCGTGGTTGTGCAGAAGGTCAAGGATGGCGAAGGCGCATTCGGCTTCAACGCCCGCACCGAGAAGTACGAAGACCTGGTCAAGGCCGGCGTCATCGATCCGACCAAGGTCACCCGTACGGCTCTGGAGAATGCCTCTTCCGTGGCAGCTCTGCTGCTGATGACCGAAGCGGTGATCTACGAGAAACAGGAAGACGAGCCCCCGATGCCTGCAATGCCCGGTGGCGGCGGCATGGGCGGCATGGGCGGCGGAATGTACTAAGCCGTTTCCTAGTCAACAAGTAACCAAGTATACAAGTAAGGGCGACCATGCGGTCGCCCTTTATAATAATATTCCCTGCTACTTCAAACGTATCAATAATACATCAGATCGGTCCCCATATTTATCGGCTGTTCTTCCAACAACAATATATCCTCCATCCTTTGTCTGCTGTATAAAATAGGCCATTTCAGAAGCACCCCCATCAATTATTTTTTTCCAAATTTCATCTCCGTTTTCATCGACTTTTATCAAGTAAATGTCAGGACCACCACCGACAATATAGACTGCACATCCAATAATATATGCAGCATCAGTCGTAGCCTCAATGAAGCTTCCAATAATAAGAGGATGCCCATTATAAGTTCGCCTCCAAAGCCTGTTACCATCGGCATCCGTTCTAATTAAAGAAATCTCGCGCAATCCATCTGTGTCTTTACCACCGGGGGCCAATATAAGATATCCCCCATCCTGGGTTTGACAAACAGCAGTACCCCGCATCCCTCTGTAAGTACGTGACCAGAGAGGATTGCCAGATCCATCGGTCTTTAATAGAAAAATATCATACCCAGATTTAAGGAATTTTGTGTCCCCCACAATAACATAACCACCATCTCTGGTCTGCTGAATATCATACACAAAATCTAAATCGCGAACTCCGTGAGTACGAGTCCATATCGTATCACAATTAGCATCGATTCTAACTATAACAATATGCTGCCACACAGGATCATGAGAGCTTATCTGTCCCGCAACAATATAATCCCCATCCTGCGTCTCTCTCATGCAAATCATGCTTGATGGACTATTAATGATTTGTCTCTGCCATTTAATATCACCCACGGAATCTATCTTTGTTGATAACATACCGTATACCGGCTCAACATACTCATTCTTACGCCAATATAAAATTGTACTCCCCCCTATAATAAAACCGCCATCATCTGTCTGAAAAATAAACCGGCCGCCTTCATCATGCCTTTTTGTCCAAAGGGTATCACCGTTTTCATCAGTTCTCAGTAAATACATCTGACCTTTTCTTTCACCTATCCTTGTTATGTTACCTACGATCATATACCCGCCATCATCCGTTTGTTGAACACAGGTGCCACTTTCAGTATATTCCGCGTCGCCGTAGATTCGCATCCATAGGATATCTGGTTCCTTCGCTGAAATACGAAAGACGACTAAAAGCAATACCGAAATAACGACAAGAAATATGAATTTTATATTCATGATAACACCTCGAAAGAAAAACTCCATATTGATTATTTAACCGACGGAAACAGCCCCCCATCCGTATGCGGCAGGAAGAGGGCGGCCATGAATTCGTCCATGTAGCCGGGCCAGGAGGAGAGTTCGAAGTAGGTGATCATGCGGGCGATTTCGTGGAGTTCGTCCCAGAGTTGCCGGGAGAGCAGCGCCAATCCGGCTCCTCGCAGGGAGCCGTTGCCGATATATTCGAAGCGTTTTCTGGGCAGGTCGGGAAATAGGCCTATGCGGATGGCGTTTTCGACGTCCAGGGTGCGGCCGAAGCCTCCGGCGATGACCACCCTCTGGATGTCGGACGCTTTCAGCCCCACGCCTTTCAGGAGCGTCATGATCCCTGCAAAGATGGCGCCCTTGGTGCGTATGAGGTTGTCCAGGTCGGTGTCGGTAACGACGATATCCCCTGCGCCGCCTGTCTGGGCCTGGTCGATCAGGAGCATTTCCGCCTTGCGGCTCTTCTTGCGGATGCGCCTGGGATCGGCGTCGGGATCGAACTTGCCCCGGGCGCTGATGCGCCCTGTCCCACGCAGTTCCGCCAACAGGTCGATCAACCCCGATCCGCAGATTCCTTTGGGCGTGCCACCTCCGATCACCCTGAACGATAAATCGCCAGTTTCGGCGTCTAATTCCACCCGGTCGATGCCACCGGGGAGCGCCCTCATGCCACATCGCACTCCGCTGCCTTCGAAAGCAGGACCAGCGGAACAGGCGCAGGCGGTCAACCAATCCTTGTTTCCCAGCGCCACTTCGCCGTTGGTGCCCAGATCGACGTACAGGGTCAGCCTGTCCGAACGGTGCACACCTGCAGCCAAAAGCCCCGCCGTGACGTCCCCCCCTACGTAGCTGGCAACTGAAGGGCTGAAGAACAGGGGGGCTCGCGGTAGAATCCCCAGTCCGATTTCCCCAGCGTGAAGTACGGGAAAGTGCGTCACCGTGGGAACGTAAGGCTCTTCCCGGATCGTTTTCGGATCCATTCCCAGGAACAGGTGCTGCATGGTGGCATTACCCGCCAACACTGATGCCACAACTTGCTCTGAGGTGGCACCGGTCTCTTTGAGCATGTCACCGATCAGAGAATTCGCCGATTCCAAAACCAGTTTATTCAGCTCCTCCAATCCGCCAGCTTTCGACGCGTAGACGATGCGGTGTATGATGTCCCCGCCGCAGGGGATCTGGCGGTTGTATTCGCTGGCCTCGGCGGCGACCTCGCCTGTGGCGAGATTTATCAGACGCGCGAAGACGGTGGTCGTCCCGATATCCAGGGCCAGGCCGAAAATGTTCTCTTCCTCACCGGGCGTGATGTGCAGGATCTCAGTCGATCCAGAGATGGGACAGACTGTGGCAGTTACGCTCCCGCTTTCAGCGTGGAGTGTTTGTGACAGAGTGCTTAGAACCTTTAGGCCGGCCTGGAAAGGCGGTTGGAAGCCTTCGCTCTTCAGTGCAGTGGTGAGCCGTTCAAAATCGGAGGCGTTGTTCTGAAGGGTCGGTTGTGGTACCTTGAACGTACGAGTCTTGACGTGAGGATCGATCCGGAGCTTTCGCGATAGAACTTCCTCACCCGGATGCTCGCCCAATGACAGCGGCGTTCTTATCGCCTCCGGCGCAAAGGCCAGCTCCGATTCCTGGGGTACTTCCACCTCAAGGTCTTCCACCACGCGGGCCATGCAGGCCAGGGTGACGTTCTGGGCCCGTTCTTCGGCTGAAATATTGGGTTCGCCGGTGAGAAAGACGTCTCCGGAAAGAAGGCGCACCTTGCAGCGCCGGCAGGTGCCCTGCCCCCCGCATTCGCTGGTGAGGACGAAGCCCGCCCGGCGCGCCGTTTCCAGCAGGGAGGCGCCCTCCTCAGCTTCGATCCGGACGTCGTCCGACAGAAAGTGGATTACCGGATTCCCCAAACTCCACACCTCTCATTAAGTTCCGGTTTCAGCTAGCCAGGCAGATATCGGCATAAAGCCGATGATGCCCGGATCCAAACTACACCCGTTCGCCGATAATATAGCCAGTGGATCGAATGGATGCAAGAAAAAAAGCGCCGGACCGTGAGGCCGACGCATTTAATGATTCAGTCCGAACTCAAGCACGTTTCTTCTTCTCCTTGAGCTTCACAATCGGCTCACCTCGCTTTTCGATGACTTCGGGCGTAATGGTCACCTTGGTCACATCCTTGCGCGAGGGCAGCTCGTACATCAAGTCGAGCATGACGTCTTCCATGACGGTGCGAAGGGCTCTCGCTCCCGTACCGCGCTTCGACGCTTTCTTGACGACGGTATCCAGAGCCTCCTTCTGAAAATGGAGTTCGACCCTCTCCAGTTCGAACAGCTTTTTGTATTGCTTGACGAGTGCGTTCTTAGGCGTCGTCAGGATGGTGTGCATGGCCTCTTCACTTAGTTCGCTCATGGCGGACGCCACGGGAAGCCTGCCGATCAGTTCGGGAATCAGCCCGAATTTCATCAAATCGTCGGGTTCCACCTGGAGGAGGTATTCGTAGGCGTCCTTCTGCCGTTCGGTATTGACCTCGGCACCGAACCCGATAACCTTCTTCCCAACCCGGTTCATCACGATTTTATCGAGCCCCTGGAAGGCGCCGCCGCAGAGGAAGAGAATGTTCTTGGTATCGATACTGATGAGTTTCTGTTCCGGGTGTTTTCGCCCCCCTTCCGGCGGTACGGAAGCGACGGTTCCCTCGAGTAGTTTCAGCAGAGCTTGCTGGACGCCTTCGCCGGAGACGTCCCGGGTGATAGAAGCGTTGGAATCCTTGCGGGCGATCTTGTCGATCTCATCGATATAGACGATGCCGATTTCAGCCTGAGGCACGTCGTAATTGGCGGCCTGCAGGAGACGCACCAGAACGTTCTCGACGTCCTCGCCCACGTAACCAGCTTCCGTCAGGGTGGTTGCATCGGCGATGGCGAAGGGCACCTGGAGAAAGCGGGCCAAGGTCTGGGCTATCAGGGTCTTCCCGGTTCCGGTCGGACCAACCATCAGGATGTTGGCCTTCTCCAGCTCGACGTCGTCCGTCAGTGAGATGGAATTGACTCGCTTGTAGTGGTTATACACCGCAACGGAGATGCGTTTCTTGGCTTCATCCTGACCGATGACGTACTCGTTCAAGCGCTTGTTGATCTGCTCCGGCGTGGGGAAGTTTTCGATGCGCTGACGACTCTGCTGGGTCAAAGATTGCGTTACCAGGCGGTGCGAGGCGCGCACGCAGACGTCGCAGATATTGACGTCGGGGCCGTTGACCAGGATCTGAACCTGTGCCGCCGTCCGGCCGCAGAAAGAACAGACTTGTGTACGATCATCGGGCATGAGTTACTTCTTCCCCTTCTTGGCTTCCTTCTCGGAGATTACCTCGTCGATCAAACCGTACTTCATGGCCTCTTCCGCGTTCATGAAATAGTCGCGGTCAGTGTCTTTCTCGATCTTATCGAGGTTCTGGCCGGTGTGTTTCACGAGAATTTCATTCAGACGGAGCTTGATGTTGAGGATCTCCTTGGCATGAATTTCGATATCCGCCGCCTGACCGTGGACTCCACCCATAACTTGATGGATAAGGATGCGTGCGTTGGGTAAAGCCGATCTTTTGCCCTGAGCCCCTGCGGCCAACAGGACAGCCCCCATGGATGCCGCCTGACCCATGCAGATAGTAGCCACATCCGGGGTGATATACTGCATGGTATCATAGATTGCCAGCCCCGCCGTGACAATACCGCCGGGGGAATTGATATACAGGAAGATATCCTTATCCGGATCTTCCGCTTCGAGGAACAGCAACTGGGCGATGACCAGGCTCGCAATCGTATCGTCAATGGGCGTGCCGATAAAAATGATTCTCTCTTTCAGCAGACGGCTGAAGATGTCGAAGGCGCGTTCCCCACGCCCCGTCTGCTCGATATCCCTTTATATGTTATACGCAGATCGTTGAAGTTTGGATCGTCCCGAAAGCGATTATTTGCCGCCCTTCGCAATGAAAATACTGACGTCCGCGGTCTCTGTCCGGCCTGCGGATTCTGAAGAGCAGGTTTCACCGAGGTAATCGATGCTCACGTTATTTAGATCGGCAGCTTCAAACCAGCGCTTGACGTCCGATCTTTTAAATCCCATCCAGCGGTCGTGGTGCTCCTCGGCCAGGAA
>JALGZU010000006.1 GCA_025774735.1 candidate division LCP-89 bacterium
TTCTTCAGCTTCATGAGTTCCAGATGCCCCATGAGCCCGGTCAGAGGACTGTTCAGATTATGGGTGATCCCGGTCCCTTGCCGACCGATGCTGATAAACGGCGCCAGCAGCCGATAGAGTTGTACGGCTTCCGGCGATAGGGTTTCCGCCAGTTGACGCGGTGATGGCTTTTCAGCCGTCTTCATGGTGCCCTCCGACTTGTGTCTGAAACTCTTCTTAGAGTTCTGCTTCGATTTAACCTCTGACCCTTCAGGAATTATCGATCGGGTCAGATCCAGGATGTGATGAGCATCGAACGGTTTCTGGAAAAAATCCACGGCGCCCAAACGCAACGCTCGTATGGCATCCTCAAGTTCGCCGTAGGCGGACATAACGACGAAAGGCGGGATGTCGTCCTGTACGCGCATGCGGCTGACCATTTCGAGGCCGTCGATACCGGGAAGCTTCAAATCCGCGACGACCAGGTCACAGGGAGCCTGTGAGTATTTCTCCAATCCCTCCTCACCTGATGCGGCGCTCTCCACCTCACAATCATTTCCCCGCAGCAGCCGTTCGAGTGAGTTTTTAACGATCTGATCGTCTTCAACAATTAGAACTTTCGGTTTCGCCCCCATGCACTCACCAACCGTTGATAATCACCCTCCTCAGGTAAATTCAGAAGCAAACTGTGTGCCCAATTAGGGAATAAATTGCCCCCTATCAAGACACAATGTTTTTATGATATTGTATTATAGTAACATAGAGCAGGATTATAACAGAATTGAGGGGTTAAAATGAAAAAATGCACAACTGAGAATCCTGGAAGTGTGCATTTATTTTAGCCTTTTCGGTGAAAACCGGCAAAAATTCGGCGATAATTCGCCAGTTATCGAGGGTCGGTTTCGATTTCCGGCGGAACTTTCTACGATTGCCCATCCCGGGTAATATGATACCGTAAGGTGCCTCTGGGGATCCCCAGCATCCGGGCGGCACGGGTTTTATTGCCAGCTGTAATTTCGAGAATTTTCTGGATCAACTGGTTGTTGGCATCGCGGATGGCGTTGTCAGTCTCGTTCAGATCGATGCTGAGATTAATCTTCATGCTGTCATCAGCACTCTTGGGAACATTCGCCAGGGCCATATCGGAGGCGTCGACGACATCACTGTTGCTGAGCAGAACTACCCGTTCGACGATGTTGCGCAGTTCACGCACGTTTCCCGGCCAATCATACCCCAGTAGAGCCTCTTCTGCCGGTTCGGTAAATCCCCTCAGCTTGCGGCCCAATTTCTGATTGAAGCTGTCCATGAAGAACTTCGCAAGTTGGATGATATCCGATTTCCTCTCCCTCAGAGGAGGAAGCACGATGTGAGCGACATTCAGGCGATAGAACAGATCCTGCCTGAACCGCCCCTCCTCGACTGCGAGGGACAGAGACGTATTGGATGCGGCTACGACCCGCAGATCAACCCGGTTCAATTTCGTTCCGCCGACCCGGTAGAATTCACCTCGCTCGAGCACCCGCAGGAATTTCACCTGCGCTTCCTCGGATAACTCAACCACTTCATCGAGGAACAGGGTTCCCCCATCGGACCGTTCGATGAAGCCGATGTGACCGCCGCGATCGGCCCCCGTGAAGGCGCCTTTCTCATAGCCGAAAAGTTCACTCTCGATCAGGTTCTTGGCCACGGCTCCGCAATTCAGAGCGATGAATGGCTTAGCGTAACGCGGCGAAAGGTAATGCAGATACTCCGCCACCAGCTCTTTCCCGGTGCCGCTCTCACCTTCGATTAATACGGTGATGTCCGTCTGCGCGAAGGTGCGGATCAGGGAGAGGACTTTTTTAATCTCCTTGCTATTGCCGATAATCTTATCGAACTTGTTCTTCTCCATCTGGCGCTGGCGCAATTCCTCGACCTCTTTGCGCAGCGAGATCGTCTGAACGGCCTTCTCCACTGCCAGTTTGAGTTCGTCTGCGTTGAACGGCTTTTGAATGTAGTCGTAAGCCCCCCGCTTCATCGCCTCGACGGCGCTGGCAACGTTGGCAAATCCGGTAATCATGATCACAAGCTGGTCCGGATACTTCTCCTTGACAAGTCCCAGGATTTCGAGGCCGTCCATGCTCCCCAGGCGGAGGTCAAGCAGCAACAGATCGTACTTGCCGGATTCGAACATGGCCAGACCCTTCTCGCCCGTTTCAGCGGACTCTACATTGTATCCATCGGTCTCGAGGATTCGCTTGATCGACTTGCTGATGGAGACTTCATCATCGATGACTAATATTCGCAAGTTCATATTCAACTTTCTATGCATTTGATTTAAATTGCAGCGGGAAGGTCACTTCGAATTGCGTCTTGCCACCCTGGTCGCTGGAGACCTCCAGACGGCATTGGTGATCATCTAAAATCCGCCGGGCGAGCGCCATCCCGAGACCCGACTCCCGGCTCTTGAGTGACCCCACCGGCGTGAACATCTGTTTTACATCCCGGGCACTCAGACTCGTTCCGTCGTATGCGATAGTCAGTCTGATCGAGTCGGTATCGCACTCTGACTGCACCCGGATAACTCCATCATCTGTGACACCGTTTCGACAGCGTTCAAACAGAATCTCAAGAGCGCGATGAAGACGTTCTTTGTCGGCTCTGATTTCGGGTACTGCATCGCCGAGTGATTTTTTAATGCTGTATTTACGCGGTTCGCCGACTGCCAGCTGTTCAGCAGCGAACACATTTTCAGCCATTTCATTTATTTTAACCGGTTCGAAGCGCAGTTCCATGGGGTGGGTATAGTCGACGATTTCACGAAAGAGTAAATCGAGCTGCCCGATAGCGAACATGAGATCCTGATAGATGTCCCTCTGTGTTTCGGAATCGGCAAAGGCCATCTGCATGTACTGAACATTGGTGCCGATAGCGGTTAGAGGATTGCGAACTTCATGGCCCAATACGGACAGAAATTCATCCACACTGCCCAGGGCATGTGCGGTATCATCAGGTTCTCCACCCCTGCTCAGGTCATAAGATTCCCGCATAGATACAATGATTTGAAGACCTTGCGAAGTTTGGCAGGGATTCAGGGCTACCACCACATCACGAATCATACCGCTGCGCCGGATGAGTGGTAGTTCACAGACTTGTTCATTCGCCAGGTCCACAACGCGAGACCAGTTCTTCCGGACGGTTTCCTGCCTGTCCACGGGAAACAGATCCCAGCATATTTTACCCATTAAATCTTCGCTCTGATAGCCCGTCAGAGTATGAGCGGCGGCATTGGTGAAGAGTATTTTCCCATTGGCTGAATCCACCAGAAAAAAGGGATCTGCACACTGGTCCAACATCGCTGTGAAAGCCCCAAGGTTCGCATCTGCCTTACCACCCGCACTCCCGTGAACAGACCGGGCTTGTCCGAGCTGCAGGAAAACTTTGATCCAGACGATCAGGTTAGAACTCGGCGCCGGCAGGGTGAAGACTTCCCCCGGACCCAGAGACAGAGCCCTGATGACCGGGAGACTATCCAAGTCCGAAGGAGCCAGCAACATGATAGGAATCCGCTGTCCCTCTTCCGACTGGTGCAGGCGGTCGCACACTTCCAGCCCATCTATATGCAGAGACGGCGCATCCACCAGAATCAGATCCGAGGCATCATGTTCCAGCAGCTCGACCGCCTCGGCGAGGTCACTGATCACCGTTATAGCTGCTTCGAGGTTCGGTGAAAGAGCGCGTTCAAGTTGAGAAGAGAGCTTTTTTGAGCCGGTAATCAGCAGTAAACGGTTCATGGGGAGCTGTTGGATAGATAAAGATTAATCTGTCGCGTTGACCGGGGCAAATCGAGTAGCCTCGAAACCGGCGGCATTTGGCCAGTTCTGCTTAAGATAAATAAAAAGGACAGCATTGTCAAGCGAAATGTCCCTCCGCCGTCGAAAGAAAATTACAAAAAAAGCGATGGAATTAAACGACTTGGGAGGTTAAATTTGTTTGTCCGGTCAGAAGCTGTTTCAAGAAGGAGAGCGCACTCTTGTCTGAAAAAAAGTCGTCTGCCCTGGGCCTTGACCTGGGGGGAACCTCCATCAAAGCAGCCGTAGTCAACAGAAACGGCAAGCTGCTCGAGGAACGCCAGAACGCCACTCCTGCAGATAGAAGCGTGACCGAGACGGTCGCCACGATCGCAGGGCTTATCAATGATCTGCACAATACACGGCCCGATCTCACCGGGGTGGGATTGGGATCACCCGGTCTGGTGGATAAAGAGCGCCGTCTCATTCGCCTCTCCCCCAACTTCCCGGACTGGAAGAACGTACCCCTCAAGGAGCTCGTCGCCGAAAAAACAGATCTGCCCATCCATCTGGAGAACGACGTCAACTGTTTCGCCCTGGCGGAACAGCGCTGGGGGGCTGCGAAAGGATTGGATCACGTCCTCGCGCTGGCTCTGGGAACAGGCATCGGCGGTGGGATCGTGTTGAACGGCGAACTTTACCGCGGAGACAGTGGCGGTGCAGGTGAGCTGGGACATATCAGCGTCGACATGTGGGGTCTCAAATGCAACTGCGGCAACCGGGGATGCGCTGAGCGGTATGTCGGCGTGGAATGGTTCGTTCGGGATGCTCGCGATGCTCTGGACGATCCCGAAATCAGTTCTCCAGAGGAAGTCAGTAACCGCGCCGAGAAGGGAGATCAGAGAGCCATCGACTTCATTGAAGGCAAAGGTTTCATCGTCGGTGTCGTCTGCACCACTCTCATCCACATCTTCGATCCCCAGGCCATCGTCATCGGCGGAGGCATCGCACAATGCGGCGAACCTCTTTTCCACGGCATCCACAAATCCATCGCAGAGAGGGCTTATGCCGACCTCGCCGGGAAAGTCGAGATTCTGCCCGCCAAGCTCGGAACAAACGCCGGCGCTATCGGCGCTGCAGCCATCGGTTTTGAAGCCGGAAAACTCCTATGACATCGATCAACTTCATCCTTGGCGTACACAACCACCAGCCGGTCGGAAATTTCGACTGGGTCTTCGAAGAGGCCTACCAGAAGGCATATCTTCCCTTCCTGGAAACACTCGAGAAACACCCCCAAATTCGTCTGATGTACCATACGACTGGCCCCTTGCTGGACTGGCTGGAAGGCGAACACCCTGACTTTATCGGCAGGATCCAAGAACTGGCGGTGAAGGGTCAAATCGAAATTATGACGGGCGGCTACTACGAGCCGATTCTGGCTGTGCTCCCGGATCGGGACAAGACGGGCCAGATCGCCATGATGACGGATTACATCCAGGATAGATTTAAGTCAGATGCCCGCGGGCTCTGGCTGGCCGAGCGCGTCTGGGAACCGCACCTGGCCAAACCGTTGGCGGAAAACGGCGTGGACCATATTACTCTGGACGATTACCACTTCCTTTCAGCTGGCCTGCAGCAGGAAGATCTGCTGGGCTATTTCCGCACCGACGAGCAGGGGTATCCCCTGGCTGTCTTCCCGATCAACATGAGATTGCGCTACCTGATTCCATTCTCCGAACCCGGGGAAGCGGTTGATTACTTGAGGAGTCGAAGCGACGAGACCGGGGATAATCTACTGGTCATGTGCGACGACGGCGAAAAGTTCGGCCTCTGGCCGGGAACGCACGAATGGGTGCACAAAAAAGGCTGGCTGAACCGCTTCTTCACGCAGCTCGAAGTGGCCATGAATGAAGGGTGGCTTTCCATGACCACCTGTAGCGAATACCGTTCGTCCCATCCACCGGCGGCGAAGGTGTACCTGCCCTGTGCCAGCTACTTCGAGATGAGTGAATGGTCACTGCCCGCCGCAACCGGGGCTCGTTTCGGCGAGCACGTCCACCGCTTCGAAGCCGAAGGGACTCTGGAAGAGTTGCGCCCCTTCTTCAAGGGGGGCTTCTGGCGCAACTTCATCGCCAAGTACCCCGAATCGAACCGCATGTACCGTAAGGCGCTCTGGGTTTCCGAAAAAGTCGCCAACATCGAAAAGACGCTAACGGCGAAACAGGCGAAACGCCGCAAGCAGCTGGACGAAGCACGACAGTGTCTTTACCGCGCCCAGTGCAACTGTGCCTACTGGCACGGAGTCTTCGGAGGGCTCTATCTCCCCCACCTGCGTCATGCCGTTTATCAGAACTTGTTGGAAGCTGAGGACCTGTGCAACCGGATTGAAAGTGAAGGAAAGGATTTCGTCGATATCGACGGCGCCGACTTCGATGCAGACGGACTGCCTGACATCAACCTGCGAAATGGGCGAATCGGCCTGATGATTGCACCCGGCCGGGGAGGATCCATCTGGGAATTCGATTTCATCCCGGCGCGTTACAACCTGCTCAACACCTTACACCGTCAACCTGAAGGCTATCACAAACAGGTTGCCCAGGCAGGCGACACCATCAAGGAAGGCGCATCCATCCATGACCAGGTGAGAACCAAGGAAAAAGGCTTGGAAGATCTGCTGGTTTACGACGAACACACCCGGGATGCGCTCATTGATCATTTTTTGTCGGAGGATGAATCCCCAGATACTCTAAGAACAGGCAGATATCATGAACTGGGCGGGTTCGTCAACCAGCCATACGAAGCCGAAATTCGAGCTACGGGCGAGGAACAGTCCATTACGCTGATCCGCACCGGCTCGGTAGTCGACAACCAGGTAAAGGTGGTAAAAAAGGTTCAACTGCTGCTTGACCAGAACGGGATAAGGATCGCGTATTCGATCCAGAATACGAGTGATTTCCCCCTGAATATCCTCTTCGCTCCGGAGTTTAATTTCGCCATGCTGTCTGGTGAGGCGGCCGACCGTTACTATCAGGATGATGCCGGAGTGGATCACGAAAAGCTGAATACAACGGGCATCCAGCAGGCCGTACGCCGTTTCACGCTCGTCAACGAGGCGGACCGGTTCTCGGTACATCTTAAGTTCGTTGAGGGGACTGAAGTGTGGCGCTATCCGGTAGAAACGGTGTCTCAGTCTGAGAAGGGATTCGAACGGGTTTACCAATCTTCCTGCGTGCTGCCGGTCTTCCGCCTGGCGATACCGGCCGGTGGAAAATTCGGAACGAATTTTGATCTGACCATTGAGACGTTATCGTGACCTCACACCGGCACCGGTGAGGAGTATTAGGGGGGGGAGGTTCAGTAACATCAATCCCAGGGCCGTCAGGGTAATCCCGAGCAGCGGGAGTGCCAGCAGACCGACAAATAAACCACCGAGCGCCGCTCCGATCAGATCAAGGCTATAAAATCCACCAGCCCTGCGGGCATCCGGGGGAGCGCTGTAGGACACTGCCAGAGGAAAATGTAGACCTCCCAATATTCCCACTACAAAAAGAAACATAAAGAAGATGCTCCCGACGACGACGGTGGGAAGGTCGGCGAAAATCCGCAACAAAATCAATCCTCCCGGCAGAATCGCCCATAGCGCCTGTACCCGCCGAAATACCCGCTTGCGTCCGCCGGTGATCCTTCTCGAAAGAGCTGCTCCAACGCCTAATCCGGCCATATAAAACCCCACCAGCAGACCGACTTCCCGATAGCCGCTGCCGAAATAAACCTGATACACGGTCAATGCCAACACCTCCATGGCGATACCGGTCAATCCCACCGACATAACACCCCACTGACTGCCCAGCGCAGCTCTCCTCTCTGCTGAAAGGTTCCGGAGAAACACCGCTATGACGATGAGAATAATGAGGATGCCCAGACTTAACGGCAGAAACATATTTTCGAGCATTTTCAACAGGCCGGGCAACCCGCCTCGAACCTGTTGGGACCAGAGGACCTGTTGAAGGTAAAAGCAGATGGGAGCATCATCCCGGTTCAAGCGGACACCGGACGCTCCGGCGATAGCCTCGGATACCAGGCGCTTACGACTTTCAGAGAACCGGTCCCCGATCCGGTACTCATCCCAATAGAGGGGATTGATGCCGCGCTCCAGCAGCCTCGCGTTGATCTCCTCCGCGGTCTCAATGGTCTGTGATTCTGGGTTTCCCGCCACGAAGATGGCGTTTTCTCCCGGAAGGACTTTTAAGTCGTCAAAAACGTTCCCAAGGGTGCCGGCAAGGGACGCCAGCAGGCCTGCCAGGTCTTCTCCGATGTAATCTTCAGATGACGTTATCGAGAAAACCAGCACACCATCCTTCCGCAGAGCGCGGCGGCACAACCTGAAAGCTGCGACGCTGTAAAACTTCGACAGTCGCGCGGTCCTCGGTCCGGGCAGGTTGATGACTATCATGTCGTAGCTTTCCGGATCGACGCCGGCGAGGAAGCGCCGTCCATCATCCCGATAGAGCATGACTCCTGAATGCGCTTCAACATTCCCCTGCCCGCCGGGATTTAACCAACCGCTCAGATCAAAGAGTATCGGGTTCAGTTCAATGACATCGAGACGTTCGAGAGAGGGATGGCGCAGCGCCTCTTCTACCCCACCGCCCAGGGATCCACCGATCCAGAGAACTTGACGAGGGAAAGGATGCTGTACGAGACTTAAGTGAGCCCGCTCCTCGGCACTGGCGGGATCGTCCGAAATAGCCAGCAAGAGACCGTTTTCATAGAAGGTCACCTGACCATGGCGTTCGGTTATTTCGATCAGTCCATAGGGTGTTTCCAAAACATCGTGGAGCTCCATTCCCAGACGCAGTTTTGCAAACTGCCATAAATCAGCCCGGCGCGCCAGGGGAAACAGAAGTAGTCCGCCGATCAAGCTCACGATCACTGCGGCTGTGACGGGAATCTCCCGCTTAACCAGGGTCAGCGCCAGTGCGAGTCCCAGCAGGGCATAGAAGACTGCCAGGTTCAGACTGCTGATATGAGGAGCGAAGATCAACGTCATCGCTGTTCCAGCGAAAAACGCCCCGGCGGCTTCGAGCAGGTAAACCGAGGCGACGGCATCGCGTGACGACGGCGTCAGCACCCTGCAACCCAATGGGAAGAGCGCTCCTCCGACCAGCCCGATTGGCAGTAGCGCTGCAAACAGAGCAACCACCATGCTTCCCCCACCAGGTACCGTGCCCGGCAACCAGTGACTCAGAAAAGATATCTCGTGGAGGATTAAAAGTCCGAAAGGCCCGGACAGGGACAACAGTGCCAAGCCCGCAGCGAAGAATGAGCCTGCCTGATCCTTCCGCCCGGTTAACTTTGATCCCAACGCACTCCCCAGCGAGACGCAGATCAGCCAGACCGAGAGAGTCAGGGCGAAGACCACCTCGTCCCCACCGGCAAGCGCCAAGGCTCTGCGGATTAGCAGGACCTGCATCCCGGCTAGAATGGCTCCACCGGCGGAGATCGCGATCCTCAACCGACTTGGTTTACGGGATTCGTTCGTTATCATCTCAATCCTATTCGAGGCACGTACGCCGCTACTACTCCCACAAAGATATTAACTTCTCGGTGGGATGCAAGTAAAAACGGTCGAAAACTGCTTTTGAGTCATGTCTGGCCAATAGCCATAAAAAAACCCGCCGGAGGCGGGTATTACTATCACTTTCGAAAGTATCTACAATTCGCAAGGTTCTGCCGTCATATCCCAGCTCGGTTGGGTTAAAATCTGTGAGAGCCCGGGCATATCATCTCGCATGAACTGGAGTTCTTCACTGTAGTTCTCCAGCAGTTCCGGGTGATCGTAGAAGTCGCCGATTTCCATCAGCACTTCCTCGAAGATCTGAACGCATTGGGGACAGAACTGCATCCCTGCCAGCCGGTTTAATTCGGCCAGAGCGTCCTGCTGGGTGCGCGCATTCCGGTAGGGACGATCACTGCGCATGGCATCGAAAGCGTCGACCACGGCGATAATTCTCCCCTGAATGTTTATCCGGTCCGCTTTTAGCCCATCAGGGTACCCGGCGCCGTCGTAGTGTTCGTGATGCTGGTGGATAATTTCTTTGGCGCGGCTGAGGAAGTTGACGGGGTCCAGGATGGCGGCGCCAACCACGGGATGATCCTTGATGGTGCGGTATTCCTCTTCGGTGAGACGACCGGGCTTCTTGAGGATGGAATCGGGGACGCCGATCTTACCCAGATCATGCAACAGAGCGGCGTATTTGAGGTTCACCAGTTCCGCGCTGCTCAAGCCGAGGCGCTTGCCCACGTGAAGGCAGTAATGAAAAACTCTCTCTGAATGGCCGCGTGTGTAGGGGTCTCGCGCTTCCAGGGCGAAATAGAGAGCCGATATGGTGCCTAGATAGCTCCGCTGTAAGTGGGAGTAAAGCTCGCGAATTTCGGTTTTCTGATGAGTAAGGGTCCGGTTTTTTACCTCGAGTTCTTCCATCAGCTCCTGGAGATCTTTGGTGCGCTCCGTTACCCGCTGCTCCAGTATAGCATTGTGTTGTCGAATCTTCTTTTCGAGCCTTTTCTTCTGTTTGACGATCTCATAATATTCGAGCGCACGCTGAATGGTTAGGAGGATTTCTTCGAGTTTGAATGGCTTGGCGACGAATTTATACACCCAGCCGCGATTGATGGCTTCGATAGCGATGTTCAGATCGGCGTATCCGGTCATCAAAATCCGTACCGAATCCGAAGCCTTTTCCCGTAATTCCTCAAAGAACTCGATACCCGACATCCCGGGCATCCGGTTATCGCTCAGGATGACGTCCGGACTCTCCTTCTCGAAGATCTCCAGCGCATCCATGGCGTTCACAGCGGTACTCACCCGGTAGCCAGCATCCTCGAAGGTCTCCTGTAACAGTTCCAAAATATCCCGTTCATCGTCAACGACCAGAATGGTATTCGATTTCATCTGTCCCCCATAACCTCCTCAAGCATCCGATCGACACATACTCAAATCCGTAACAGCACACTCTCTTTTTGAAAGACCCTGACGGCAATAAAGATAGCGAAAGCGGCGTAGAGCGCGCTGGACAGAAACGTCAAGGCAATGAAATTGAAATCACATGTCCCCATCATAGCGTGGCGCAATCCCAAACTGACGTTTACAACAGGGATGAGTGCCGCTCGCACGTTATCACCGGTTCCGGGCAGCAACGAAGCCATCGCCGGAAAAATTATCAAGAGCATTAAAGGATAGACATAACTCTGCGCTTCCTTGTAACTGCGGGCATTCACAGCAATGGCGATGATGACGGCGGCGAACAGGGCCGCCATCGGTATCAACAGCAGAAAAACCATCCCGAAGACCGCAGGATCGAAGCTGAAGGGGAGCTCCGCAGGTCCACCATCGCTGGGAAGTTTAAACATGTTAAAGGTCACCGCCAGCGAAATCACCGCCAGGACTGCCGAGGTCATGCCCACCAGAAAAGCGGTCAGGAACTTGCCCAGCACCAGTTCGAGGCGCGTTGCGGGGCTCAGCAGCAACGTTTCCATGGTCTGGCGTTCCTTCTCACCGGCAGTCATGTCGATGGCAGGATAGGTGATCCCGGCAATGGTCAGAAGAATCACCATGTAGGGCAGAATCATCCCCAAGAATGCACCCGCCATCTGCGATTCAGAGGCGAAGTTAAGAGATTCGACTCCAAACGGTTTCACCAATGTGTAAGGCAGATCTCGTTCACGCAGGGTTTCCTCGACAACATCATCCCTATAATCCAGCAGTGCGTGGCGCACCGTGCGTTCAACGATGCTGGATTTATCCCGGGACTTATCGAACCAGATCTGTACTGAGCGTTCCCCGGTTAACGAATCCCCTGCCTGACCTCGAGCATCAAAGTTATCGGGGATGAAGAGAACGGCCTGTACCGACCGGTCCTCCAGCATCTCTCTCGCAAGAGTTGAATCCTGGATCGTGGTTATGAGCTGGACATTCCGGCTTTCACTCACCGATGCCAAGAGCTCCGGCGCTCTGGACGAACCGATCACGAGGATGGGTGAAACGAGCTCCTCCATTTTCCGGTATTGCGACTCGGCAAAATTCCCCAAACCACCGATCATCAGGGGGATCAAGCCCAGAGGCAGCAAAATCATTGAGATCAGAGTACGCCGATCCCGAAGAACGTCCAGAAACTCCTTGCGAAATACAATAAAAACGTTTTCAAGCTTCATATTCGGCCGTCAACAATTTCGACACGCACCCTGGAGAACCTATTCATTGATAAGAATAAAATGAGCGAAATCCAAGGAGAAGGTTTTATTTTTAACCGTCAGAGTGCCAATGATGAACCCATTTCGGCAAGAAATGACTATTGCTGGGCTGGTTTAAACACCAAGCATATAAGATATTGCCAAAACCGTGCCGAAGTAAACCAGATCACTGTGCAGGCAACCCGATTGCCTCCAGGAAGACCTCCTCCAGGTCACTGCTACCGAATTGACTCCTCAAATCCTGAAGGGATCCCTGAGCCCGCAGACACCCCTGATGGATGATGCCGACCCGGTCGCAGATGCGTTCAGCTTCACTCATGATGTGGGTGGAAAAGAGCACCGTCTTCCCCTCTTCCCTGGCGCGCGATATGAAGGCGATGATGGCTCTGGCGGCGATTATATCCAGGCCGGCCGTGGGTTCATCGAGGATCAGTACCGGTGGGTTGTGCAGAATGGTGCGTGCGATGGAGATACGCTGTTTCTGTCCGCCAGAGAGTTTATCAGTTTTGGTATCCAGAAAGTCGGTCAGTTCGAGAATCCCGGCGACCGCTGCCAGGCGGTCTTCGAATTCGCTTCGTCCGAGACCGTACAGGGAGGCGAAATAACGGAGGATTTCCCGGCCGGTCAACCGGCGGTAGAGCCCTGTTTCTCCGGATAGAAACCCGATGGATGCCCGCACGAGGTCCGGCTGTTTTACAATATCATAACCATTGACCGAGGCTCTCCCCGCATCGGGCGTTAGAACGGTAGAAAGAAGGCGCAGAGTTGTGGTTTTCCCTGCGCCGTTCGGTCCTAACAATCCGTATATCTCACCCGGGTGGCAAGCGAAGGAGACCTTATCAACAGCCTTGATTATCCCCCGCTTCTTATCCGTGAAACTCTTGCACAGATCCTCAACGTGTACCAATCATCCCCTCGGTTTTCCTATTGGTTTAGCGAATTTTAGCCTCTTCCTGATACCAGTTGGGTCGGTACAGTTCACCCTTCTTGGTGGAGTGCACAAGCCGATATTCACCGAAGTTATCCCGGTCTACGAAGATGAACTGCACGCCGCCTTCGATCCCGTCGTAATACCAGATTTCGTAGGATCTCGTGTCGATGTCGTAGGTGTGGTATTCGAGGTGATCCGGTTCTCCGTAGAGAACGTAGATACGACCTTGATCCGTTTTCCATCCTTCCCGCCCGAAGATGCTGTATTTATCGTTGGCGTGCTCCTTACGTTCGTCAAAGATGAGACGAAATTCATTGATTCCCGTTTTTGGATTAGGATCCCGTTCCTTCCAGAACTTGATCAAGAATTCGCACTTCCCTTCTGCATTCAGACCTCTGATCTGCCGCCGTTCGGAATCGCTCAGGAGGTACTTCAATTCTTCAATGGCATCGTCCAATTCGCCCTCGGTGTAAGACATGAATTCCTTCTCGTCTGGGGTGAGACCCCCATCTCCCTTGAGGGAATCCTGGGCGAAATCGGCAGGACGGTAAACGAAGAACTTGGTCTTCGATTCAGCGACGGCACCGGTCGACTCATCTTCGACGGCTAATTTCAGATAGTACATCCCACTGTGGAGGGTGGCTATTGAAAATCCATCCACCTCCACAAGGCTATTACCGACCTTGGGACGGCTCTTGCGAGGCAGACGCCTGACCTCGTTCAGAGCATCATCCAGGATCAGACGATTGACGACGTATTCTCCTTCCGAGGAGGACAGGTTGTAAATTTCGGCGAAGTAGTAGAGCATGGGAAGGGAAGTTCCGTATATCCGTTCAGCATTGGGGATGACGAGGAAGCCGTTCTTGTAAAATTTGCTCCCTTCTGTGCCACGCTTGAGTTTGGTAGCCAGTTCGACATCAGAAACATCGAGGATGGAATCCGAAAAGGCCTCCAGGGTCAAATCGAGACTTCGCGTGTGGATCACGTTCTGATTCAGATCCGTGACGAATCCTTTTATGCTATAATCACCGGGTAGGAGATTATAAACGAAGATATCCGGTAATTTCTGGCGCGGAGTGATATCTTCAAGTCGCAAAGCGCGATCCACCATTTCATACGACGTCGAGGAAAACAGGGTATCTGAGGTATAGACGTCCAGACGGATTTCATAGACCGCTTCAAATCCATCCGTGACCTGGAGAAATTGGAGCCGGTCGCGCTGAATCATCAGATAAACTTCCAAGTATACCAGGCCATGACTCTGACGAAATTGTGCTGTATCCATCATGAAAGGTTGTTGCGCCTGCACAGCTTGAGGTGACGCCAAACATCCCATTATCAACATGATGAACAGTGTTTTCCCAATCCAGAGTTGTCTCTTATCTCTGATCATTTTCAATCTATATCCTTCAGCTAATCTGTACAGGCACAACCTTTGAAATTCCGTCCTCTTCCATCGTGACCCCCAGGAGGTTTCGGGCGACTTCCATAGTTCGTTTGTTATGAGTCACTACCAAAAACTGGGTTTTGGGAGTAAACTTCTCCAATAGTTGGTTGAAACGGCCGGTGTTCTCGTCATCCAGGGGAGCATCGACCTCATCGAGAATACAGAAAGGACTCGGCTTCTCCATGTATATTGCAAAGAGAAGCGAAATGGCGGTCAAGGCTTTCTCTCCCCCTGACAGCAGTGAAAGTGACCCGACCCGTTTGTTTCCCGGCGACGCCAGTATCTCAATGCGGGATTCCAGCGAGTCATCATCGGTCAGCGTCAGATCGGCGTCTCCTCCTTTGAAGATCTCCCGGAATATCTCTTGAAAGTTCTCCCGGATCTGAACGAAACTGGTATCGAACCTCTCGCGCGCCTCCACATTCAGCGTCACCACGGTCTGTTCGAGGCTGGATTCCGCTTCCTTAAGATCATTGATCTGTTCATTCAGAAAATCCAGCCGTTGCTTCTGTTCCACATACTCCTGTTCAGCCGCCAGATTCAAAGGTTCAGCCGCCCTCATCTTCCGTTCCAGATCATCCAATAAATCCGCGTCGGGCGGTTCTTCCGATATCTTCTCAAGATCCAGGCCATCGAGCTGGGAGCGTTCTTCCTTCAGGGTAGTCTCAATCTCAACTTTTTCGAGTTGCAGCCGATGCATCGACTGGGATGCCTCTTCCAAGATCGCCCGCAAGTCCCTGACCCTGGAACCGGCCGCCCGGTGTTCTTCCTGGAGTGTCAATCTCTGGGCATCCGTTTCATCCACTTTCGCGCGCTGTTCGTTCATCGAGGCGCCAGATTCGGTGACCCGCTCCTGCTGACGTTCCAGATCTCTACTCAGCGTCATCTGAGTAGCCAGATATGACTCCTTCTCACCGGACAACACTTCGAATCGGACGTTGAGGCGCTGGCTGCGGTTCTCCAGGTCGGTGACCCGATCCCTGAAGCGGTCGATGTGAGCACGAGTCCTTTCAACCTGAAGTTCGATGTCCGCAAGGGCTTGACGCGCCGATTCCCGCTCTTCCAGGGTTTGCGCTTCCGCATCCTGGTAACCACGCAGGTCGGCTTCGAGTGATCTTAACTTACCCAAGACCGAACTGAGCTCCTCTTCCTGGGCCTCTTCTGCAGAGGATAATTTCTCAATTTTCCCCGGGAGTTGCTCTATCTCATCGCTCAGTTGTTCCACCAAAGAATGAGCGCTGACGGTCTGCGCTTCAAGCTTCAGTTTCCTCACCGTTTCCTGATCGAGAGCCTGCCTCGACTCCTGAACGGTTTTATCCGCGGCCTGGTATTCCAGTTCGAGAGCATTCAATTCATCCCGTAATTTCGGGAGTTCTTCGGCGATGTTCTGCTTCTCTTTTTCAATCGACTGCAATTCTCCTGCCAGTTCTTTCAACCGAGTCGAAACGCCAATCGCACGTGGGGGGTCTTCGCCCGTGGAGCCAATGATCCAAAGCCCCTGTCCATCGGTGAATTCTCCTGCCAGGGTGACCAGAGACATCCCCTCGTCTGCTGAAAATGAGCTGGCGCTGCGGAGTTCATCAATTCGTTCGTAAACTGCAGTATTTCTTAAATAATAGCGAATCCAATCCGAGGTCATACCGGTCTTCTCGACTTGATCCGCCAGGGCAATGCCATTCGTTTTCTCGGCGAATGCGCGGATATTTCGCAACTCGAAGGTTGGCGCTTCACCCAGCAGCAGCGCAGCACGGCCTCCGCTCTCATTTCCGATGGCTTCGAGTAGCGTTTTGAAACTGACCGCATCCTCCACCACCCGGAAGTAACTCATCCCCTGCAGGGCACTTTCCACCGCTTTAATGTACTTTTCCGCGACCTGTAGTTCATCCCCCAGCGTGGCACTGATGAGATCGGGAAATCTCTGTGCGAGAGCGCCGCCGGCCGAGTAAAGGGGTGAACTCCGGCGGTGCAGTTCCTTGAAGTGTTCTATCTGCAGAGCCAGTTTATCCTCGCGTCCTTCTGCCGAATCGAGATCACTTTCGCGTTTTCTTAAGCGCTCCTGCAACTCCTCGATATTGCCGGCGAGGTCGTCCTTGCGCCTCTGCAGGTCGTTCAATGTTCGAGAATGGTTTTCCAGCTCCCTGTCAACCTCTTCTAACTCTGCAGTTTTTCGCTTGAGATCTTCGTCCAACTCTGCACGACGCCGGATGAGCTCATCAGCCCGGACTCGCATCGCGCGGATGGAAGCCTTTCGTTCTTCAGACGATCGGATGGCTCCTGCTTCACGCTCCCTTAAGGTATTCAGGGACTCCTGAGTCCGCATAGATTCTGAGCGCTGCGCACGGAAACGTTCATCCGCTTCCTCGAAGCTTTTTCCACGCTCACTTAGCTTCCCTTCGAGATCCGGTAGTCCGGTTGAATTCCGTTCCAGCTCTTCTTTTGCGTCGAGAATTTCCTCTTCTACCTGTTTCAACGTCTCACGATTTTTGGTGGTCTCTTCGACGTTGTTATCGAGCCGCCATTTACTCAGACGGATGTCTTCTTCAATGCGGGATTTTTCGCCAACAGTTTCCTGATACTGCTGCTGAGCCTCATGGTAATTTCTAACCAGCTCCTGGCGGTCGCTCTCCAACTTCATCAATTCGCCATCGAGCCGAAGTGCTTCTGCTTCGAACGAACTCAACTCCGCTGACGTTTTTTCGTTCCTAACCTGCAAATCGCTGAGCGAACTATCGATGGGCAAGAGGCTCTTCTCGGCTTGTCTTACCCGATTCAAGATTATCGAAGACCGTATCTTCCTGGTGCGGTTTTCCAGGCGGCGATAGAGCCGAACCTTTGCTACCTGGCGTTTCAGGCCGTTGGCTTGCTTTTCCACCTCAGCCAGAATATCCAGAACACGCTCCCGATCCTGACGCGCGTCGATCAAACGGCGCAATGCTTCCTTCCGGCGGACTTTGTAGCGGGTGATCCCGGTGGCCTCGTCCAGTAGACGGCGTATCTCATCGGGATTTTCACTGATGATGTCCTCCACCATCTTCAGTTCGATGATGCTGTAGGAATCGGACCCGATGCCGGTATCCATGAATAGGCTGACCAGGTCCTTCAACCGGCATACCGACTTATTGAGAAGGTACTCGGACTTTCCGGAGCGGAAAAGACGGCGCGTGATTGTGATTTCATCGTAATCGATCGGGAGCGTACCATCGGTATCCTGCAGAGTCAGACTGATTTCCGCCATACCCAACGGCCGCTTCTTGACCGAACCACCGAAGATCACATTGTCCATCCTCTCAGAACGCAGCGCCGATTCCCGCTGTTCGCCCAGAACCCAGCGCACCGCATCCACAATGTTTGTCTTACCGCACCCGTTCGGCCCTACGATGGCAGTTACGCCCGGTGCAATATCGATACGCGTGCGTTTCGCAAACGATTTGAAACCGAAGAGATCGATCGAGGAGAGATACATCCTTTATCCGCCCTTTAACCTATGTCGTCAATGATTGTATCGGTTGCTGCGATTGGTTATACAGAAGCCCCTGAAGTTTTGCGCGAGGTCACCCTTTATATATCGGTCTGTCATCGTTATCCCGGTCCCGCAATTCGACGTCGAGTTCCTTCTTAAAATCCCGGGTGGCTTTCTGCAAATCTCCGAAAATCTTGCCCGCGGTCCGGGCGATATCAGGGATTTTCTTCCCACCGAAGAGTACCAGCACAGCGACCATGATCACCAGAAGTTCAGAACCGGAAGGCATCCAGGTTACCTCCAATCACCATCAGGGTGTCTCGGATTGACGTTTTCGATGCGCGATCTGAGCGAGGAGGATGCTCAGTTCATACAGAACCATCAGGGGAACCGCCATGACGATCATCGTGAAGATATCCGGCGGTGATATTACCGCGGACAGAACCAAAAAGATGATTATAGCATAGCGCCTTTTCCGGCGTAAAAATGCCGGGGTGACGATCCCCAGGCGCACCAGAAAATAAATCACCAGGGGGAGTTCAAAAACCAGCCCGAACGCCAAGATAATCCTGACCAGGAAATCAACGTAACTGCCGAAGGACCAGGTGTTCTGGATTTGATCTCCGCCGAAGGAGAGGAAAAACCGGGTTGCGTAAGGTAAAACGAAAAAGGCGAAACAGGCTCCGACCAAAAAACTGCCGGTGGACGTGACGACCACCGGGATGACGAAACCTTTTTCACGGGGATAGAGTCCCGGTGCGACAAATCTCCAGAACTGGTAGAAAATCCACGGCGATGCGACGATCAATCCACCGACGAAGGCCAGTTTCAACCGTACCACAAATCCCTCCGTTGGACGCAGGAAGGCGAGGGGAGCAACCTCTTCCTCGAAGAAGGATTGAATCAAGAACTCCTGGATATAGGGGACGAAGAAATAAACGGCACAAAAGCCACCCGTCAAGATAAGAAGGGTTTTGATGAGCCGACTGCGTAATTCCTCCAGGTGATCCCAAAAGGTCATCGTGCCGGGATCGTCCGGTTCTTTCTCAGGTTGAGTCGGTTCAGCGGACATATCGCTAAGAAAAGGCCTTCGCTACGGCGAGAAACAGGGGTTGACCATGTGAGCGTCCCAGGCGACCGTTCAGACGCCGTTCGGGGTGAGGCATCATCCCCATGACATTGCCTTCAGAGTTGCAGATCCCGGCAATGTCGCGAGTCGAACCGTTGGGATTCCATTCAGGACTGAACTCACCCCGGAGATTACTGTAACGGAAGAGCACCCGGTTTTCAGTTTCCAGTTCTCCGATGATTTCCGGTGGCGCATAGTATTTTCCCTGGCCGTGCGCGATGGGGAGTTCAATGACTTCACCGGTTTTATAATTCGCCGTAAAGGCGGAGTTCACATGTTCCACCCGCAGAGGCACCGGGCGGTGAATGAAGCGCAGAGAGTCGTTGCGCAGCAGCGCCCCGGGCAACAGGCCGATTTCTGTGAGTACCTGAAATCCGTTACAGATCCCTATGACGGGATGACCTTTCCCGGCATGCTCGACCACGGCGTCCATAATCGGCGAGAAGCGGGCAATTGCACCCGCTCGAAGGTAATCCCCATAGGAGAAGCCGCCCGGCAAGATGATGCAGTCGACTCTATCCAGGTGCCGCTGCCGGTGCCAGAGGAAACTCACCGGGAAATTCAGATCATTCTTCAAGCCCCAGTAACAATCGTAGTCACAATTGGAACCAGGGAAAACCACGATTCCGAAATGCACCTTTAGCTTTCCGTTATTTCGATCGAGTAACTTTCAACATTGATATTGGCCAACAGCCTCCGGCACATCTCTTCCAGGCGCTTCTGAGGATCCTCGCCCGGGACCGGAGTAATTTCGAGGGTGATATACCGGCCTACCCGGACTTCCTCAACTTCATTATAGCCCAAATCCCACAACGCGTTGCCGACTGCTTTGCCCTGGGGATCGAGAATATCCGGTTTAGGAGAAATATAAACTCGTGCTGTCATGAGACCTTTCCGCACTGCGTTCGAAACAGTGATAAGTTAGATTAACTTTTCATCTTCCCAAACTTCTTCCAGTTCCTCCTCCGGGATCTGCAATCCCATCACTGCAAAGATGATGCCCTTGAGTACGTAAATCACCATCAGTGGGAAGAAGAACAGGGATGGATTGATCGCCACCACGATGATCCCGGCGATAATCAGGAGGAGTTTAAACAGGTTCTTTCTGGTATCGTGAAAGGTTAACCTGGGCATGGCGTCGTAGGAGATCTGGCTCACCATCAGCAGTGTCAAGGCCAGGGTGATGGGCAGGAGCAGGATTTCCAAGGTGAGGCTTCCCCAGAGGGCGTGATTGAAGACGATGAACGTGGCGATGGTGGTAGCCTGCATGGGGATAGGCAGACCGACGTAGTTTTTCTTTTCGGTTAACGACGCCGAGACGTTAAACCTCGCCAACCTGACGGCTCCGAAGAACAGCGGCAGCGCCGCTAACAGGATGCCGGAGAAACCGAATTTGTGGAACGAAATAGTATACAAAAGAACCGAGGGGGCTACTCCGAAGGAGACGATGTCGGCCAGACTGTCGAGTTCAACACCCAGCTCAGACGAACTCTTGGTATATCTTGCGATCTTACCATCCAGGCCGTCGCAGATCGAGGCGATAACGATCAACCAGCAGGCCATCAGATAATTGCCATCGAAAGCTTCGATGATGGCCCAAAATCCCAGAAAGAGGCTGGTCGCAGTGAGGACGTGAGCCGCCCACTTCCACTCAGTTCTTTTCATGCAAGACTCCGATCACAGTTTCTCCGGCGGTCACCCTCTGCCCCATCGTGACTTGCAGCCGGCAGTTAGAAGGAACGTAAACATCCAGACGGGATCCAAAACGGATCATACCGAATCTCTCCCCCGTGCGAACCCTCTGCCCTTCCTCTAGGTGGCAAACGATGCGTCGAGCCAGCCAGCCGGCGATCTGAACGCACCCGACTCTACCCAGAGACGACTCTATTTCAATAACCTGTTGTTCGTTTAGCAGGCTCGCCTTCTCGTGGAATGCGGTTAGGAACTTCCCTTTGCTATAGCGCATCGCCGCGATCACGCCGGATACCGGAACCCGGTTGACATGTACATTAAAAGGAGACATAAAAATCGAAACTTTGCGGCGGCCTTTCGCATGTTCGCGGCTCCTTGCATCGACCTCAATCTCAATGATCTTTCCATCGGCCGGTGCGACCACTGCCCCGGGATCGTCCGGCGCTTGGCGGACGGGATCCCGGAAGAACCAGAGGCCGAAGGCCAGGGGTGAGAAAGAGAGCACCGCGAGCCAGTTGAATTGTTGAGGCGCCCAGGTAACCACGACCAGCGTCAAGAGTACACCCAGGCATGTTGCTGCCACCAGGATCGGTCTCCCTTCGGGCGCCAGTTTCATCAGTCACCTAAGAGACGATCATGCAACTCCTTATACGCCTTATCAACCCCACCCATGTCGTGGCGGAAGCGGTCTTTATCCAGTTTCTTGTGCGTCTTCTTATCCCAGATGCGGCAGGTGTCCGGGCTGATCTCGTCGGCCAGATAGATCTCGCTGCCCCGCTTGCCGAATTCGAGTTTAAAATCGACCAAGACCAGGTTGCGACGGTCGAAGAAGGATTTCAGGATGGCATTGACTTTCGAAGCGATGCGATTGACCGCTTTCATCTCGTTGGGGGTGGCGTAGCCAAAGGCGTAAGCGTGGTATTCATTGATCATGGGATCATGGAGTTCGTCATCCTTGAGGTAGTATTCGAGAATGGGGTACTCCATGACGGTCCCTTCGGCGATCTTGTAGCGTGCACAGAGACTACCCGCCGCCACGTTCCGCAAGACGATCTCCACGGGAATAATATCCAGCTTCCTGACCAACATCTCGTTCGCAGAGAGCTTCTCAAGAAAGTGGGTGGGAATATGATAGTTTTCGAGGTACTCGAAGAGATAGGCGGAGACCGCATTATTGATGGCGCCCTTCTTCGGAATGGTTCCCTTCTTGGCTCCATCGAATGCCGTGGCGTCATCCTTGAATTCCTGGATGACCTTATCATCTTCGGAAGTTAAAAAGACCTTTTTGGCTTTTCCTTCGTAAAGTAACTCTTTTTTCTGCAATGTCCTTACTCCTCTATAGCCAACGTTTTTCTTTCTCAGGTTAAGTGAGCCCTTCCAGGTTGAAGCAGGCGGCGATTTCGCCAGCGGAGAGGATCTTCTTCACCTCTGCATCCGCCAGGAGCCTGTCCTGAAATTCGGATCCGTTTTCCTCGGATTTCAATGCGTTGCGCTGGATCAGGCGATACGCCTCATCGCGGGAAACACTTTTATCCACCAGCGCCAGCAATACAGCCTGCGAATGGATCGCACCCATAGACGCTCCAAGGTTCGCCGCCATCGCTTCCGGACGGACCTCAAGATTCTGTAACAGTCGGTCGGTCGTCCTGAGCATGTAGTGAAGAGTATGAGCACTATCCGGCAGGATTACCCTTTCTGCAGAGGAATGAGAAATGTCCCGCTCATGCCAGAGAGCTACATTTTCCAGGGCACAGCTCGCGTGCCCTCGCAGTAATCTCGCCATACCGCAGAGCCGTTCGCAGAGACTCGGATTCCGCTTGTGCGGCATGGCTGACGATCCCTTCTGCTTGCTCCCGAATCCCTCCAGAACCTCACCGACTTCGGTCCGGTGTAGATGGCGTATTTCCAGGGCGATGGTCTCCAGGGTAGCCCCGACACCGGCTATCGCGTAGACCCAGTGTGCGTGGCGGTCCCTCGATACCACCTGCGATGAAGCCGGTTCCGGTTTCAAGCCCAACTCTCGGCAGACGTCCTCTTCGATGCGGGGTTCGATGTATGCGAATGTCCCGACGACTCCGGATACTTTCCCATAGAGCACCTGGTCAAGGGCCGTCTGTAGGCGATCATTCTGGCGCAGGATTTCACTGTACCACCGGGCCAGCTTCAGCCCAAAGGTGATCGGTTCAGCATGCACCCCGTGAGTGCGCCCGATCATAGGGGTATCTTTATATTTTTTGGCGAGTTCCGCCAGAATCTGTTTGACCTGTTGGAGATCGTTTAGGAGCAGTTCGCCCGCTTTTTTAAGTTGCAGCCCCAGGGCAGTATCCAGGACGTCGGAGGAGGTTAACCCGCGGTGGATCCAGTGCGCTTCCGGTCCAACGTGTTCGGCCACGGAGGTGAGAAAGGCGATCACGTCGTGGTGTACTTCGGCTTCAATTTCATCGATCCGCCTGACGTCGAATCCGGCGCGATCTTCGATGACCTTCAGCGCCTCCCGGGGCATTTTTCCGGATTCAGTCAGGGCGCGGCAGACGGCCAGTTCCACTTGAAGCCAGGCGCCGTATTTGGCTTCATCGGACCAGATCTCCGACATATCCGCCAAGCTGTATCTGGCGATCAATGTATCCTCTTATGATAAGTTCCGTTCATGGCGCACCGGCACCGCTCAACGCGGCATCTCCTCCAGCCGGAGATTGAGATCGATCGTATAACCGTCACGGTAGATGGTAAACGTCAGCATGTCCCCGACCTTCAGATCCTCGTTTTCTAAAAACGAGCGCACGGCATTGTAATTCGCCACAGACTGCATATTGATGGCGGAAATAACGTCAGCAACCTGGAATCCCGCTTTCTCCCCAGGACTGTTGGCTTCGACGTCGGTGACGATCACCCCGTCAGTCGAAGGCAGTTTCATCGACAGGGCAATGAGCCGATCCAGATTCTGAATGGACAGGCCGGTCCAGTAATTGCGATTGACGCCACCCACTGCCAGCAGGGCGTCGTTGATCTCCTTGATCCGGTTGATGGGGGTCGCGAAGCCAATCCCCAATGATCCGCCTCCCTCGGTGAAAATAATCGTGGCCATGCCGATCACTTCGCCTAGACTATTGACCAGGGGACCGCCCGAATTCCCGCGATTGATGGAGGCATCGGTCTGGATCATGTCTTTATAAATGCGCCCTTCCGAAGTACGGTTAAAATCGTGATTCAACGCCGACACAACGCCGACCGTTGCCGTCGGTTGGTCATAGTTCGAAAAGAGGCCGAATGGATTACCCAGAGCGATGGCCCACTCACCGATAATCACGTCATCCGAGTTACCCAATTCGACATAGGGCAGGTCATTACCATCGATTTTGAGCAGGGCAATATCGCTGTAATAGTCGGCACCGACGATCTGGGCTTCGTGTTTTGTCCCACCCGTCGTCGTCACCAGGATCTCGGTGGCGTTGTGCACCACGTGCTCGTTAGTGATGACGAGTCCATCAGGACTGATGACAAAGCCCGAACCCAGGTTCTCAACCTTTTTACTGTAGTTCCTCCCCTGAAAGAGTTCCCGCCAGAAGGGATCATTCCAGAAGGGATTGGGGCTGCGGTATTCACGCACCTGGATGACGTTGATCCCGACGACTGCCGGAGCGACCTTCTGGATCGCCCGGGTGATGGCGTTCTTTCTGCTCTGGTAGATTTCGTCGGTTATCTCAGCGACATACTGGGATTGCTCAGTCGAGGGACGCTGCAGACGTGACTCCGTCTGCAGCGGATTTTCCATTTCAGGAGGATCTTCGGGGTCGTGGATGCTGGTATACTCCCTCACGCCGAGAACGAGCACCGCGCCCAACAAAAATCCCAGAACTAAATCGCGCCAGACTCGCATCATTTGATATCTTTAACTTTATCCCAGTCTGCCAGAAATTGGTCGATGCCCCGGTCGGTCAAGGGGTGCTTGGCAAGCTGTTTGATAACCTTAAACGGCATAGTGACGACGTCCGCTCCGATCAGAGCCGCTTCGACTACGTGCAGGGGGTGGCGCACCGAAGCAACCAGGACTTCGGTCGGAAAGCCGTAGTTGTCGTAAATGCTTACGATCTCGTCGATGAGATCCATGCCCGACGAGCTGATATCGTCCAATCTCCCT